>JAWGXY010000006.1:0-41548 GCA_032572035.1 Streptococcus parasanguinis | reverse complement strand
GATTTCATCAGCTTTTACAGCCCTACTCAACTGTGCGGAGGTGGGACGACGAAATCGAATTCTAACGAATTACCGATTTCTGTCCCACTCTCTTTTCTTATTTATTCACGTTTTCCCATTTCCAGTTTTGAACTTCTGGAATGTCGTCTCCGTTTTCACGGATGTAGTCATGGTGGAAGGCGATTGTTTCATCCATTTGAGCTGCGAATTCAGCTGCTTCTGCTCCAAGAGCTGCATTAGCTGCATCTTGTGCCAAGTGGAAGCGATCCAACTCAGACATCACACGCATATCAAATGGTGTGGTGATATCCCCGTTTTCACGGTAACCATGCACGCGCAAGTTATGGTTGTGACGGTTGAAGAAGATATCACGGATCATGCCTTCGTAACCATGGAAGGCAAAGATGACTGGTTTATCAGTTGTGAAGACTTTGTCAAATTCTTCATCTGAAAGCCCACGCGCATCAACGGATGGGTAACGCAATTTCAAGATGTCGATAACGTTGACAAAGCGGATCTTCAATTCTGGGAAGGCTTTGTGCAAGATTGTAATAGCAGCAAGAGCTTCTAAGTTTGGCTCTGTACCTGCAGCAGCAATAACAAGATCTGGCTCTTCATCTGCTGAAACAGTTGATGCCCAATCGATCACCTTGTATCCTTCACGAACCAATTCTTCTGCTTCAGCTGCTGAGTAGAATTGAGGACGTGGGTGTTTAGAAGAAACGATCAAGTTGATCACATCTTCTCCCTTGAAGGCTTCATCCATTACCGCAAGCAAGCTATTGGTATCTGCTGGCAAGTACTCACGGATGTATTCAGGAGTTTTCTCAGCCAAGTGAGTCAAGATACCTGGATCTTGGTGAGTGTAGCCATTGTGGTCTTGTTGGAAGACCGTTGAAGTTGCAATCAAGTTCAAGGCTGGGTAGTTTTTACGCCATGTTGTATGTGTCTTAGACTTACGCAACCATTTGAAGTGTTGAGTGATCATAGAATCCACAACACGAAGGAAGGATTCGTAAGAGGCGAAGAATCCATGACGACCTGTCAAGACATATCCTTCAAGCATTCCTTCTGCTTGGTGCTCTGACAATTGAGAGTCAATGACACGACCAGCAGGGCTCAAGGCTTCATCGTAGTCTGGTTTCATACGTCCTAACCATTGACGGCTTGTACGAGTGAAGACTTCTTGAAGACGGTTTGATTTGGTTTCGTCTGGACCGAAGATACGGAAGTTATCTGGGTTCGCATCTACCAAGTCTGCCGCATACTTACCAAATTCGATCATGTCTTGAGCCATGATTTCACCTGGTGTGTTAAATTGAAGGGCATGTTTCTTCCAATCAGCTGTGTTCATTGGTTTGATCACACCAGCATTTGTGATTGGGTTCATCGCCATGCGACGGTCACCTTTTGGTGCAATTTCAGCAATTTCCGGAACTAGTTTACCAGTTTCGTCAAACAATTCAGCTGGACGGTAAGATTCCAACCATGAAAGAAGGGCATCGACATGCTCCATGTGGTGAGCATCTACTGGGATTGGAACTTGGTGCGCACGGAATCCACCCTCGATAGGTGTTCCTTCCCATGCTTTTGGACCAGTCCAACCTTTAGGAATACGAGCAATCAAGACAGGGTAAACTGGTTGAGTTGCTTCTTCAGCAGAACCTTTACGAGCTTCTGCTTGGACTTTCTTGATTTCTTCAATTGCTTCGTCTAATTTTTCTGCAAACAAAGCATGAGCTGCTTCGTGGTCGTCAGAAATAGCGGTTACGTCTGCAAAGATTGGTTTCCATCCAAGACCTTCAAAGAAGAGGGCCAATTCTTCGTCTGTTTTGCGTTCGAAGATGGTTGGGTTGTGGATCTTTCCACCATTGAGGTAGAAGATTGGAAGGATCGCCCCATCGTTGACTGGGTTCAAGAAGGTATTTGACAACCAACCAGCCATCAATGGACCTGTTTCTCCTTCACCGTCACCGATAACTGTAGCAGCAATCACATCTGGATTATCCAATACAGCACCTGCAGCGTGAGAAAGGGCATAACCAAGTTCTCCACCTTCGTGGATAGATCCTGGTGTTTCAGGCGCCGCGTGAGAAGCGATTCCTCCTGGGAATGAGAAGATCTTACATAGGTGTTTAAATCCTTCTTCATTTTGTGGGATGTTTGGATTCAATTCAGTATAAGAACCATCTAAGTAAGAGTTCGATACCATTACTTGTCCACCGTGACCTGGTCCTTCAATGTAGAACATATCCAAGTCGTATTTGTTGATGGCACGGTTCAAGTGAGCATAGATAAAGTTTTGCCCTGGTACAGTTCCCCAGTGTCCGATTGGGTGAGCCTTCAAGTCATTTTCAACGACTTCGCGCTTCAACAATGGGTTATCTTTCAAGTACATTTGAGCAGCTGAAATGTAGTTGGCTGCACGCCACCAAGCGTCTACTTTATCCAAGTAAGCTTTGCTGTTATAATCGACAGTCATCTTGTCTCCTCACAATTTCTAGACAGGTCTGTTGAACAACCTGTTCGTTTGATCAATAGTTTAAACAATCTGTTTTCACGACAAACAGATGATATTGAAGAAAATATTCAATATTACTTCTATTCTATCAAGAATTTCCCTTTTTGTACATCAGAAAGTAAGAAAAATATTCTTTGAACGTCAAATTTTAATTTCCCACTAAAGTGGTTCCATTCCCTACAGGGATAGGTTTTAAAAAAAGACTTTGCTGATTTTTGC
This sequence comes from Streptococcus parasanguinis, assembly GCA_032572035.1. Taxonomy (GTDB): domain Bacteria; phylum Bacillota; class Bacilli; order Lactobacillales; family Streptococcaceae; genus Streptococcus; species Streptococcus parasanguinis_AB. Next base: position 38,808 of record JAWGXY010000006.1, on the reverse strand, counting down.
AAACGAGCAAAGTCCCAAATGAAATGGAGGAGGTTAAATGACTTTTTGACCTTTCTTGTAGACATCTGTCACGAGATTTGTCGCAAAGAAATAGAAGAGATAATCTAGATTAGGTGCATCGTAAATCGTGATGTCGGCCTGTTTGCCAACATCGAAAGAGCCGATTGTTTTAGCACGATCAACTGAATAGGCCGCATTGATGGTCACCGCATTGAGAATTTCTACTGGAGTTAGGCGCATCATGAAGCAACCCAGATGCATGGCAAACTGGAGATTGGCTGTTGGACAAGACCCTGGGTTGCTATCTGTTGTCAGGGTGATGGCCATCCCAGCGTCCAACATCTTACGAGCCGGTGCATAGGTATCTTCCATGAGGCTGAAGGTTGTGGCTGGTAATAGATTGCCAATCACTTTTGCTGCAGCTAATTTTTGAATGCCTTCATCGGTAATCACCATCAAGTGTTCTGCACTAGTAGATTCCAATTCCGCCGCCACATCCACGCCACCAATGGATTCGATTTCATCGGCATGGATCCGCAGCTTGAAGCCCATCTCCTTAGCTTTTGAAAGAAGATAGCGAGATTCATCTGCTGTAAAGACACCTTTTTCACAGAAGATATCACAGAACTCAGCTAGCTTTTCTTCCTTCACTTTGGGAAGCATTTGCTCCACAATGAGATCTAAATATTCTTGGGAACGGCCCTTGTATTCTATGGGAATCGCATGGGCTGCCATAAAGGTCGAAACCAGATCAATTTCATGGTCACGGTCCAAGGCAGCCACAACATCCAACTGGCGTTTTTCCGTTTCCCAATCCAAACCATAACCACTCTTGGCTTCAACAGTAGTCACCCCATGACGCAACATGTAATCCAACAGTCGTTTGGACTTGTCATAGAGATTTTCAAAAGAAGCTTCCCGTGTCGCCCGAACCGTGCTCAGAATTCCACCGCCTTGGGCGAGGATGTCTAAGTAAGAAACACCCGCTAATTTTTTCGCAAATTCATGTTCCCGACTACCTCCATAGACCAAGTGGGTGTGGCAGTCAATCAGGCCAGGAGTCGCAACTTTTCCTTCACAGGATTTCACTTCCGTATGGTCATCGATCAGTTCAGGGTCTGGTTGACCTGTCCCAACTGCAAGAATCTTTCCATCTTTAATGGCGATATAAGCATCGGAAAGAATTTTTGCCTCTGCCATCTCCTTGCCATAGAGAGGATGACCCAGATCATTCGGACAAAACAATTGGTTAAAGTGGGTTAATAGGATATCAGCAGACATATGAAACATTCCTTTCTATTTCCATTGTTATTCATTTTACAATTCTACAGGAAAAGCGTCAAAAAAAAGTCAAAAAGTTTTTCCCTCATTTTTTTTTGCTTTATTAAAAATTATATTTTTTTTTGACTCTCTATTGACGTTTCTTGGATACAATAAAGAAAATATAAATTCACAGTCCAACTATAAGGAGGGTTCTGCTATGTCATTTATAGACGAGAAAGAAATTGCAGCTGCTATGTCTGTCAAACTTGACTTTGATGTCCTACCCGAAAAGGCGACTTTTCAAGAAGGCATCCGTCGTGCACCTGATAGAGGCTTCCGCTTAACGCAAGCTCAGACTGAAATTGCCCTTAAAAACGCTTTGCGTTACATTCCTAAAAAATTCCACCAAGAGTTGATCCCAGAATTTCTGGAAGAACTGAGAACGCGCGGTCGGATCTATGGCTATCGCTTCCGTCCAAAAGATCGCATCTATGGAAAACCAATCGATGAGTACAAAGGAAAATGCACTGCTGCTAAGGCTATGCAGGTCATGATCGACAACAACTTGAGCTTTGAAATTGCTCTTTATCCATATGAATTGGTCACTTATGGGGAAACAGGATCTGTCTGTGCCAACTGGATGCAATACAACTTGATCAAGAAATACTTGGAAGTCATGACAGAAGACCAAACCTTGGTGGTTGAATCGGGTCACCCTCTTGGCCTCTTCAAATCAAAACCAGAAGCTCCTCGTGTCGTCATTACCAACGGTCTCTTGATCGGTGAGTATGATAACATGCGCGACTGGGAAATTGCTGAAGAAATGGGCGTTACCAACTACGGTCAGATGACAGCCGGTGGCTGGATGTACATCGGTCCACAAGGGATCGTTCACGGTACTTTCAACACCCTTCTCAATGCTGGTCGTCTCAAACTCGGTGTGCCTGATGATGGCGACTTGACCGGTAAACTCTTCATTTCATCTGGTCTCGGTGGAATGAGCGGAGCTCAAGGGAAAGCAGCTGAAATCGCAAAAGCGGTTGCCATCGTTGCAGAAGTGGACCGCTCTCGGATCGAAACTCGTCACTCTCAAGGCTGGATTAGCCAAGTGACCGACAGTGCGGAAGAAGCTGTGAAATTGGCTCAAGCAGCACTGGAAGCTGGTGAATCAACTTCGATTGCCTACCATGGTAATATCGTAGACTTGCTCGAATATGTCAACGAACACAATGTCCACGTTCATCTCTTGTCTGACCAAACCTCTTGCCACAACGTTTATGATGGTGGCTATTGCCCAGTTGGCATTAGCTTTGAAGAACGGACACGTTTGCTGGCAGAAGACAAAGAAACCTTCCGCCGTTTGGTTGATGAAACCTTGGCTCGTCACTTTGCAGTGATCAAAGCCTTGACAGCTAAAGGTACCTACTTCTTCGACTACGGTAATGCCTTCATGAAATCTGTTTACGACTCAGGTATCAAGGAAATTTCTAAGAATGGCTTGGATGACAAGGATGGCTTCATTTGGCCATCTTATGTAGAAGATATCATGGGACCTATGCTCTTTGACTATGGTTATGGTCCATTCCGTTGGGTCTGCCTCAGCGGTAAACATGAAGACTTGATTGCAACCGACCATGCAGCTATGGAAGCGATCGATCCAACTCGTCGCTACCAAGACCGCGACAATTACAACTGGATCCGCGATGCTGAAAAGAACCAATTGGTGGTTGGTACACAAGCACGTATCCTCTATCAAGATTGTATGGGCCGTGTCAACATTGCTTTGAAATTCAACGAACTCATTCGCCAAGGTAAGATTGGACCAGTCATGATCGGACGTGACCACCACGACGTATCTGGTACAGATGCTCCATTCCGTGAAACATCAAACATCAAAGATGGTTCGAACGTCACTTGTGACATGGCGGTTCAATGTTACGCTGGTAACGCTGCTCGCGGTATGAGTCTCGTCGCTCTCCACAACGGTGGTGGTACTGGTATCGGTAAAGCTATCAACGGTGGATTTGGTCTCGTCCTAGACGGTAGCCACCGGATCGATGAAATCATCAAGTCTGCCATTGCCTGGGACACTATGGGTGGGGTTGCTCGTCGGAACTGGGCACGGAATAACCATGCCATTGAAACAGCGATCGAGTACAACCGTCTCCATGCAGGAACAGACCACATCACCATTCCGTATCTGGCAGATGAAGATTTGGTCAAAGAAGCCGTTCAAAAATTGTTTTAACATCAAAAAATAAAAACTGAGAAAGGGGAGGAAAATGCAAAGACTCCTCCTCCCCAACTTCTCCTATAAAAAGAGGTAATCATATGGCAAAAATTGTTGAGTGTATTCCAAACTTCTCTGAAGGACGCAATCAAGCTGTGATCGACGGATTAGCAGCAACAGCAAAAAGTATTCCAGGTGTCACTTTACTAGACTACTCGTCTGACGCCAGTCACAACCGCAGCGTCTTTACACTCGTTGGGGATGAAGAAAGCATTCAAGAAGTGGCTTTCCAATTGGTGAAATACGCTTCTGAAAACATTGATATGACCAAGCACGAAGGCGAACACCCTCGTATGGGGGCAACAGACGTTTGTCCATTCGTTCCCGTTAAAGATATCACTACAGCTGAATGCGTTGAGATTGCTAACAAAGTAGCCGAACGCATCAATCGTGAATTAGGTATTCCAATCTTCCTTTATGAAGATGCTGCAACTCGCCCAGAACGGAAGAACTTGGCGAAAGTGCGTAAAGGACAATTTGAAGGAATGCCAGAAAAATTGTTGGAAGAAGACTGGAAGCCAGACTACGGTGAACGCAAGATTCACCCAACTGCAGGGGTTACAGCTGTCGGTGTCCGGATGCCACTCGTTGCTTTCAATATCAACCTTGATACAGACGATCTAGAGATTGCCAATAAGATTTCTAAAATCATTCGTGGATCAAGCGGTGGATACAAATACTGTAAAGCGATCGGTGTCATGCTAGAAGATCGCAACATCGCCCAAGTCTCCATCAATATGGTCAACTTGGAACAATTCCCATTGTATCGTGTTGTGGAAACCGTTCGTTTCGAAGCGCAACGCTATGGTGTTCGCATCATCGGAACAGAACTCATTGGACTGGCTCCTGCTAAGGCTTTGATCGACTCTGCTGAATACTACTTGCAATTAGAAGACTTTGACTACAGCAAACAAGTCTTGGAAAATCACTTGTTGGGTTAGAAAGGGAGTTCTATGAAACTAGTTGACTTAAGTATTACGGAGTTTGCCAAGGTCCTTGGTTCGGATGCTCCAGCTCCAGGTGGTGGTTCTGCTGCTGCTCTATCTGCTGCGAATGGGATTTCCCTTACAAAAATGGTCTGTGAACTGACCATTGGAAAGAAAAAATACGCAGAATTTGAAGACCACATCAAAGGGGTTCATGAAAAAAGCGCTCAACTCCAAGACCAATTACTAGAAGCCATCGACAAGGATACAGAAGCCTTCAACGTCGTATCAGCTGTCTTTGATCTTCCAAAAGAAACGGAAGAAGAGAAAGCTGCTCGTCGTGAAGCCATGCAAAAAGCTTTGAAACATGCGACAGTATCTCCTTTCTCTATGATGGAGCTCATCGTTGAAGCTCTTGAAACCACCAAAGAAGCTGTTGGCAAGTCCAACACTAATGCGGCTAGTGACCTAGGGGTAGCTGCTCTGAATCTTAAAGCTGGCCTTCAAGGGGCTTGGCTCAATGTCTTGATCAACATTTCAGGAATCAAGGACCAAGACTTTGTCCAAGAATACCACGGTAAGGGACTCAAACTCCTCCAAACCGGTTCTGATCTTGCAGACAACATTTACCAAACCATTTTAGAAAGTCTATCATAAACCTAACAAACAAAAAGAAAGAAGGGATTCTATGGTTTTATCGGATATTGAAATTGCCAATTCTGTCCAAATGAAGCCCATCACCGATATCGCTGCTGAACTTGGATTGACCGAAGACGATATTTCGCTCTACGGAAAATACAAGGCAAAAATTGATAGCAACCAACTGGAAAAACTCAAGGATAAAGAAGATGGAAAGCTGATCCTCGTGACAGCCATCTCACCAACACCTGCTGGAGAAGGTAAGACAACCACCTCTGTTGGCTTGGTCGATGCTCTTTCAGCTATTGGTGAAAAAGCCGTCATTGCCTTGCGCGAGCCTTCTCTTGGCCCTGTCTTTGGGATCAAGGGTGGAGCTGCCGGTGGCGGGTACGCCCAAGTGGTTCCAATGGAAGATATCAACCTTCACTTTACCGGAGACTTCCATGCCATTGGGATTGCCAACAACTTGCTTGCAGCCTTGATTGACAACCACATCCATCATGGCAATGAGTTGGGCATCGATTCTCGTCGCATCACCTGGAAACGGGTGGTCGACATGAACGACCGTCAACTCCGCCATATTGTCGACGGCCTTCAAGGAAAAACAAACGGGGTTCCTCGTGAAGATGGCTTTGACATCACAGTGGCTTCTGAAATCATGGCCATTCTCTGTCTCTCAGAAAATATCCTTGATCTCAAAGAACGTCTTGATCGCATCATTATCGGGTACAACTACCAAGGACAACCGGTCACAGCCAAAGACCTCAAGGCTGGAGGGGCCATGGCAGCTGTCCTCAAAGATGCCATCCATCCAAACTTGGTGCAAACCTTGGAGCATACTCCTGCCATCATCCACGGCGGACCATTTGCCAATATCGCCCACGGCTGTAACAGTGTGCTGGCTACTAAACTAGCCCTCAAATATGCAGACTATGTCGTGACAGAAGCTGGCTTCGGAGCAGACCTCGGTGCTGAAAAATTCATCGATATCAAGTGCCGTATGGCCGAGCTCAAACCTGCTGCCGTTGTCCTCGTCGCAACCATTCGTGCCCTCAAAATGCATGGTGGAGTTGCTAAAGCAGACTTGGCTACGGAAAATGTCCAAGCTGTTATCGATGGTCTACCAAACCTAGACAAACACTTGGCCAACATCCAAGAAGTCTATGGTCTACCTGTGGTCGTTGCCATTAACAAATTCCCACTGGATACAGAAGCTGAGCTAGAAGCTGTCTATGAATCTTGTAAGAAACGCAATGTAGATGTGGTCATTTCGGATGTCTGGGCAAAAGGTGGGGCTGGTGGTCGTGACTTGGCTGAAAAAGTCATTCAACTGGCTCAAGAAGAAAACCACTTCTCTTATGTCTATGACGAAGAAGACAGCATTGAAACAAAATTGACCAAGATTGTCACAAAAGTTTATGGTGGTAAAGGCATTAGCTTAACACCGGCGGCCAAACGCGAACTAAAAGAATTGGAAGCACTTGGTTTCTCAAACTACCCAATCTGTATGGCCAAAACACAATATTCCTTCTCAGACGATGCGAAGAAGATGGGAGCACCGACAGATTTCACTGTCAAAATCAGTAACCTTAAGGTAGCAGCCGGAGCTGGCTTTATCGTCGCTCTCACTGGTACCATTATGACCATGCCTGGCCTACCTAAAGTTCCTGCCAGTGAAAAGATTGATATCGATGCCCACGGCAATATCACTGGTCTCTTTTAAGAAAGAAGGCGTCCTATGGTGACTCTCCTTCATCTTACCCCCGCAGATTATCAAATTTCTACCTGGTCCGGTGGCCAAACCACCCAACTCTTTCTCTCCCCAGAGGGAGGAAGCTATCCAGATCGGACCTTTGACTTCCGCCTCTCTACTGCAACGGTAGAGGTTGAAAAAAGTAACTTTACCGATCTCACGGGCTACCACCGAATCTTGATGCCCTTGAATGCCTCCATTAGGCTCACCCATCACCATAAAGAAGTGGTTTTGAACCCCTTTCAAAGCTACTTCTTTGATGGGGGAGATCCTGTATCTAGCCAAGGGACTTGTCAAGACTTTAATTTGATTTACAAACCTTCTTATCAGGGGCATATGAGTGCTATATCCCCAAAAGAGAGTGTCAAAAGTCAGAGTCGCTATCAATTGATCTACGCTCTCTGTCCACTAACACTCGAATGGGGAAACAATCATTCTCAAACTCTCCAAACTCACGAGCTCCTGGTGATCGAACAAGCATCTCCTCTTCAAGAGATGACAATCACGTTTTTACCCCATCAGTCTGGGGAGCAACCGATTGCTATCTGGACTGGACTACAATAATGTTCACAAAGGAGAAACATTATGAACGGAGCACATAAACAGTCGATTGAGGAACAAGAAAAAGCGAAATTCAGCTTTAGCGGTGCCACTCTTTACGGTATCAACGCCGTAATCGGATCTGGTATCTTCCTCCTTCCTCAAAAAATTTATTCTGGCCTCGGACCAGCTTCTCTAGCTGTCATGTTCGGGGTTGCCATTCTCGTCATGCTACTATCAGCCTGTCTGGCTGAAACAGCTGGCTACTTCGACAAAAACGGTGGAGCCATGCAATACTCAAAAGCCGCTTTCGGAGACTTCGTTGGCTTTAACGTTGGGATTCTCGGTTGGGCCGTTACTGTTATCGCTTGGGCTGCCATGTTAGCCGGATTTGCTAAGATCTTCATCATCACCTTCCCAGCATTTGAAGGCTACAACCTTCCGATCAGTATCGGTATGCTGATTCTCTTGAGTCTGATGAACATTGCCGGTCTGAAAACCTCTAAGATGTTTACTCTGACAGCTACTGTTGCAAAATTAATTCCAATTGTCCTCTTCTCACTCTTTGCCATCTTCTTCATTCCCGGTGGCGTGAGCAAGGGCAACTTCACACCTTTCCTTCAATTGGAAAGTGGAACAAACCTCTTCAGTTCTATTTCTAGTACAGCCGTCTACATCTTCTACGGTTTCATCGGATTTGAAACCATGTCTATCGTTGCAGGGGAAATGCGCAACCCTGAAAAGAACGTTCCCCGCGCTATTCTAGGTTCTATCAGTATTGTATCTGTTCTCTACATGTTGATCATCGCAGGAACAATCGCCATGCTTGGTGGTCGCATTATGCAAACTGGTGCACCAGTACAAGACGCATTTGTCGAAATGATTGGCCCTATCGGAGCTCCACTCGTTTCTTACGGAGCCCTCATTTCAATCGCCGGTCTAAACATCGGTGAATCCATCATGGTCCCTCGTTTTGGTGCCGCATTAGCAACTGAAAAACTCTTGCCAGAAGGGCTTGGAAAAACAAACTCTAAGAATGCCCCTGTCATTGCCATTATCATTTCTGGTATCTTCGCCTTCTTACTCTTGTTATCTGGCTCTTTCGAAACATTAGCAACCTTCAGTGTTGTCTTCCGTTTCTTCCAATACATTCCAACTGCTTTGGCAGCCATCAAACTCAGAAAAATGTACCCAGACAAAAAGGTTACCTTCCGAGTACCATTTGGTCCTGTTATCCCAGTTCTAGCTGTTGTGATCAGTATCTTGATGATTGCAGGGGACAACCTAATGAACTTTGTTTGGGGTGCCATCGGTCTCGTGATCGCAAGTGGACTCTACTTTGTTTTCCACGGCGATAAACTACATAAATCGAAAACCCTTCCTCACTAATTTTCTTTACACACTAGATGGGAACAGAGACGGGAGTGAAGCTCGGTTTTGCTCCCTAACCCATCTAGGACTCCACGAATGTCAAACCTGAGCCCTTTTCTCTATGACTCCTTTCAATTTTTTTAGATCAATAGACAATGGGCCCATGTTTGGTATTCAAACCGAAGTAAACAACACTACTTCCACAGAACAACTATTCATAATCGGAGGTTTTATATGACTCAATTGATTCATTTAGATGGTAATAGCTTAACACTCGAAGAAGTCATCGCTGTCGCTCGGCACGGTGCCCAATGTGAGCTTGATGAACAAGCCAAAGAAGCCGTTATCGCATCCCGTAAAATCGTTGATGACATTGTCCGGGAAAAACGAGTCGTCTATGGTGTAACCACTGGCTTTGGTTCCCTCTGTAATGTCAGCATCTCTCCAGAAGATACTGTTCAACTGCAAGAAAACCTGATCCGAACTCACTCATCTGGCTTCGGTGATCCACTTCCTGAAGATGCCGTTCGTGCCATCATGCTGATCCGTATTAACTCACTATTGAAAGGTTATTCTGGCATTCGTCTGTCAACCGTTGAAAAACTGTTAGAATTGCTCAACAAAGGAGTCACTCCTTATATCCCTGAAAAAGGCTCTCTCGGAGCTTCTGGAGACCTTGCTCCTCTTTCTCATATGGTTTTACCAATGTTGGGTCTTGGACGTGCCTATTACAAAGGAGAACTTCTCAGTGGTCAAGAAGCCCTAGATCGTGCTGGAATTGAAAAGATCCAATTAGCTGCCAAAGAAGGGCTTGCCTTGATCAACGGTACAACCGTCCTAACGGGTATCGGTGCTCTTGCGACTTATGATGGTATCCAATTGCTCAAACTCTCTGATATCGCTGGTGCTCTCTCAATGGAAGTTCACAATGGAATTACCAGTCCATTCGAAGAAGACCTTCATACCATCCGCCCACAAAGTGGACAATTGGCAACTGCTCGCAACATCCGTAACCTTCTTGAAGGAAGCAAGAATACCACTGTTGCGACTCAACAACGGGTCCAAGATCCTTATACACTTCGCTGTATCCCTCAAATTCATGGGGCCAGCAAGGATTCTATTGCTTACGTAAAAGAAAAAGTTGAAATCGAAATCAACTCTGTCACAGATAACCCAATCATTACCAAAGAAGGACACGTCATCTCAGGAGGTAACTTCCACGGTGAACCAATGGCGCAACCATTTGACTTCTTAGGCATTGCCCTTTCTGAAATTGGGAATGTATCCGAACGTCGGGTGGAACGCTTGGTCAACAGCCAACTCAGTAAATTACCATCCTTCTTGGTCAAACACCCTGGACTCAACTCAGGCTTCATGATTACCCAGTATGCTTGTGCATCCCTTGCATCGGAAAATAAAATTTTGGCTCACCCTGCTAGTGTCGATTCTATTCCATCTTGTGAAAACCAAGAAGATTTCGTCAGCATGGGAACGACTGCCGCTCGTAAAGCAGCAGAAATTCTTAAAAACTCACGTCGCATCGTTGCTACTGAAATCATGGCAGCCTGCCAAGCCTTAGATCTCAAACCAGAAAATCATGAACTTGGTAAAGGGACAAAACCAGCTTATGAGCTGATTCGTCAAAAACTGAACTTCATTGAATTTGACAAAGATATCGAAATCTTTGAAGAACTCAATAAAGCATCTGCTGTTGTCGAAAGCGAAGAATTCTTAGCAACCATCGAAAAAGCAGTTGACTTAAGCATTCAATACTGATACAGTAAGAATAAAGCAAAACAGAGGCTGGCGATCTTCTCAGCCTCTGCCTGCTTTCAGAAAAATAAGGGAGGCGACAAGCTTGCTCACAAACTACTATCCAATGACCTACAGCTACTACCAAGGTAGCATCGAGGACAATCCCTACACGGCCAAATGGGGAATGGTCACCAAATTTTTAGACCTAAACGACGAGACCCTCACTCCATTTGAGGGTATGACCTTTGGGATCATCGGCTTTAAGAGCGACAAAGGAGTCTATATCAATAATGGGCGTGTAGGAGCAGTCGAGGGTCCTACAGCCATCCGTTCTCAAATCGCTAAACTTCCATGGCACTGGGGAACCAATGTGACAGTGTATGATGTGGGAAATATTGACGGGCCCAACCATTCACTAGAAGAACTCCAAGAAAGTCTCTCACAAGCGATCCAGCGCATGTACCAATTAGGGATCCAACCTATTGTCCTAGGAGGCGGTCACGGAACTGCGTACGGCCACTATCTAGGGATTCAATCCAGTTTAGAAAAAGATGAACAACTGGCTGTGATCAATCTGGATGCCCACTTTGATTTGCGGCCATACGACCAAACCGGTCCCAATTCTGGAACAGGATTTCGTCAAATGGCTGATCATGCTAAAGAAAAAGGTCAGGACTTCCCTTACCTCATCCTTGGGATCCAAGAGCACAATAACAACCTCTTCCTCTTTAATTATGTCGCTAAAACACCAAGCATTGATTTCTTAACAGGGCAAGACCTCTTCCAGATGAGCCACCAAGCCATTCTGGATCGAATCGATCAATTTTTAGAAAACCAAACCGCGATCTATCTGTCTATTGATATGGATTGCTTTGCGGTCGGCTCTGCTCCTGGTGTTAGCGCCATCCAATCATTGGGTGTCGATCCCAAACTGGCCCTTCTGCTTCTCCAACACATTGCTGCTAGTGGTAAGCTAATCGGATTTGATGTCGTGGAAGTTTCTCCTCCTCATGACATTGACAACCATACTTCAAACCTTGCTGCGACCTTTATCTTTTACTTGACCCAAATATTGGCGCAACAAAAACTGAACTAAGAAGATTTCTACACACATAAAAAGCATAGAAACACCCATTGCTTGGGTATTTCTATGCTTTTTTCATTTTCGCCTGAAAGGAGGCATGGCCTCTTAGCCTTCTCTTATGATTTAGATAAGAGACACTACAGGTCTTTTAATTTCTTAAGAAACTGACGATCTCTGTATGGATTCAAGTGTTGCTCTGCCACCTTTTTGTAGTAATTTTTATCTTCTTTTAAGAAGGTGCTCAGGGCAGGAGCGAGCTCTATTCCTTTCTCCTTTTGATCAGATAAGTAAGCTAATAGATAATGAACCATCCCCTTATCCCGTGAATTGGCAGATGGATTCATCGTCCTTTCTTTTCGAGCCAGATAAGCCGCAACCTTCTCCTGATCCCCTTGCTGGCAAGCAATTAAAGATTGGTAAAATTCGAGCAACTCTTCCTTCCAAGGGAAGCGAACACTGGACAAAATCTTCTGAGCTTTGTCAAAACAACGGCGAGCTTGGATCAAATCTCCCTTCCAATAATAGGCGATCCCAAGATCAATATCAAAGACGACACGGACGGAATCAACAGCCTGATCTCCCACCAAACGCAGAACCTCTTCTAAGTGGGTGACAGCTACTTGGAAATGGCCTCTCACTTGCTCGATTTCAGCGAGGTAGGCCAAAGAAGCCGCAATTTGAATGGCATACTTGGCCTGCATGCTATTGGTCAAACTAAAGCAATCAATGGAGCGATACAGATGCCGGGTCGCCTGCTCCTCATCCCCAACCATCAGGTGATACAAGCCCTTCAAACGCAACTGAATCGCGATGACCTCATGATTATTAGCTTGGATGGCATCTTCCAAAGCTAAATCTGTATAATAGGCCATCTCAGAGATATTTTCCGTTTGAATGCAATAATAAATGATTTGCCGATAACCCTCTAAGAGGAAGTCTGACTGTTTGAGTTCCCGCGCATAGGAGATGACTTTTTGGATATCATGAATCCCCTTTTGATACTCCCCACTTCGAATAAAATAGCGACCTTCTAGGTACAAGTAACGCAGTTGTAAATGCTTGTATTCTCTATCTCTTTGGTGCCTTGAAAAGAGATTATCTAATTCTTGGCGTATACGGGATAGCTCTCCAAAAATGTCCAAACGGCTATTTGTACCATCTGATAGGAACCCCTCATCTACCTTGGAATAAATCGGAAACAGTTCATGCTCCAGCTGAAGGATTTCTTCTAAATAGGTCAACTCAAACGATAAGGAACGCAAAAGATTTTGGGATCGCTTATATTGGTAGGCAATTTCCTTATAAAGAAGAAGGTCCGTCGAATCTTCTAAGCTTTCTTCCAATTTTTGCGCAATTTGTTGGTGGAAGAGCCGCCGTCTAGCTGGCGAAAGAAGATGGTAAAAGTACATGGCTACCAATTGCTTGCAGAATTGAACCATAAGAGACTCTCCTTCTTCTACGATTGAGACGATCGCTCTTTCAGATAAAGGCTCGATTAATTCTGTCAAAACAGGAAGCTCTGTAGCCGTCAATTCTGCCAAGATAGACAGAGAAATTGGCTTATGAAAACAAGATAGGTAGTGTAGAAGAGCCTCTTCCTCACTGCTCATATCCCCAAGTTCCTGAGAAAGATAAGCTTGAATGATATCAGGCAAGGGTTCTAAATTTTCATTTTCTTTCCACTCTTCGATATAGCTGGACAGCAAGAACGGACTGCCTTCACTCCATTCGACCATCTGCTCCATCACTGCCGGCTCTATTGCCCCCAGTTCCCCTTTCAAGAGAGCACGACTTTCACTTGGGGCAAAATTGGTCAACTCTAGTTGAGACAGCCTTTTCTCTACCTTCAAGCTCCCCAAGAAGTTGACGAAGGAAGCTGGCAGAGGCTCTTCAGCTGTAAAAATTAGTTGCCATTTCTCCTGGTTTCTTCTCTCCTCTAGTTGTTTCACTTTTTCTAGAGACACTGCATCGATCCACTGGGCGTTTTCAAGCAGGATTAGGAGCGGTTTTTCTTTGCTAAGGCCTTGAAGCTGATTCCATACCGAAATGAGATCATCCTCCTCTTCCAGAAATGAAATCCCCATCTCATCCCCCAGTTTCTCTAGCGCTTGTCTGAGATCATTCCAGCTGCTTCCTTCGTAGCGTTGACTAGTAGCTCTTCCTTCCACCTTGATAAAATTAAAACTGCGATTGGACATCAAGACCAACTGCCGCAAGAGACGTTTCTTACCTGTTCCAGATTGCCCCATCACGAGAAAAGGACCTACCGCCTCACCCGTCTCGACTAAGGAAAGGTATTCCTCGAGCTGCGAGAGTTCTTGTTTCCGACCAAAGAAAGGAAGTTCATGGATATTCAAGCGATGACTCAGTTTATGAGTTCGTTTGGCTTCCAAAACGGAGTGATAAAGTTCCTCAATTGCTCGACTGGGACGCACACTAAGCTCGCGATCCAATAAATCGACTAGCTTATAATAGGTCTCAAAAAATTTTCCTAGCTGATGATGGAAGCTATAATACTCCATCAAGAGCTGGTAGTTTTTCTCTTCAAATTCATCCAACTCTACCAAATGATGGAGCAAGAGTTCTATACTAGAGTCTCCGAAACCGACCTTTTCAATTTTTTGATAGCAGCTTTCGACATAGAGCTTCCTATAAGCATCTCGTTTGCGAGAAGCCCACTGATCAAAGTCTTCATCATCCTTGACATAGAAGCCCTCTAAAAAGTCTCCCCGATAAAGATCCAAGGCACTTAGTGGATCTCTTTCAAAGAGTTTGACATCCAAAGAAAGGCTCAAATCAGGATTAAGGGCCAAACTGCTCCGACTTGGAGAGACAATGATATCTCCTTCAAAGATTTTATTGGCTTGGTAAACCGTATTCCGTAAGTTTTTGCGAGCTACTTGGTTTTCCTTATCTCCCCAAAGGATACCGGCTATTTCATCGCGGTTGACCTGGCCCATGACCGCTAAATAATAAAGCAAGGCCTCCATCTTCGAGAAAGAAAACCGAATATCTTTCTGATTGAAAACAACCTTAGGGGGTCCAAATAACTTTAACGTGAGATCTTTCTTCATTGCAAGCGCCTCCAAAAACTTCATATTAATACTATAAAAAAAAAGTTGGCTTTTAGCAAGTGATTTAACCAAATAAAAAGAGACTGAGAACGATTCTTTCTCAATCTCTACACTTCCTACTAAAAGTGTTGATTAATTCACTTCAAAATTCGGTTGATGATCAAATAACGCCTTTGTTGCTTGGTAGACGTGGTAAGCGACATCTTCATTGTTCATGGTGTAAAGATGGACACCTGCCACATCTTGAGTGACCAAATCAACGATTTGATCGACTGCATAAGCTAAACCAGCTGCGCGAAGGGATTCTGGATCATGCTCGTACTTGTCCAGAATGGCTTTAAACTTCCGTGGGATATGAACATTTTCACAAGTCTTAAGGAGACGAAGGGCCTGATTACGATTGAGTATCGGCATCACACCTGCATGAATAGGAACATTGATCCCAGCCAAGGTACACTTATCTTGAAAATCATAGAAACGCTCATTATCAAAGAAAAGTTGAGTGACCAAGCTAGAGCACCCTGCATCTACCTTCTTTTTAAGATTTTGAATATCTGAAATTTGGTTGGGAGAATCCGGATGTCCCTCAGGATAGCAAGCACCAATTACCTCAAAATGGGGCGCTTCTGTTTTGATAAATTCAATCAGATCCGTTGCATAACGAAAGTCTTTTAAAGGTTCCACACCAGGGATAATATCCCCACGCAGAGCCAAAATCCGATGAACTCCTACTTCATCTAACTCATGAAGAGTATCAGCCACTTTTTCCTTGCTCAAATAGACGGCTGGCAAGTGAGCAATCGTCGGAATAGACAATTCATTTTGAATGTAATTGGCTAAAGCAACCGTCGTCTCTTTGATATTGTATTTATTATTGCTAGCGGTCACACTAATAAAGTGAGGAGCTAGCTCCTGCATATTTGCCAAAGCACGTAAGAGTTTGGCATTGCCTACTTCAGGATTTGGAGGAAAAACTTCAAATGACAGAGACGGTGTGTGTTGTGACATATTCTATCCTTTTCTTTTGTTTCTTTGATCAAGAACTCTGAGCCACTATTTCTAGGATAAGGGAACGATTCGAAAACCCTCTACACGATGATAGAAGGTCCTCGAAACATTTCTTACAAGTGTTCACGCGCTTCTTTAGCGGCATTCACTAGTTTGATCAAGCTTTCTTTTGTTTCTTTAATTCCGCGAGTCTTCAAACCACAGTCAGGGTTGATCCAAACTTTGCCACTTGGTACTTTGGCCAAGATTGCTTCGATGGTGTGATCAATTTCACCGTCTTGTGGGACACGTGGTGAGTGGATATCGTAAACCCCAGGTCCAACTTCTGTTTGGAAGTTTTTCGCTTTCAACTCATCCAAGATTTCAAGGTTTGAACGGCTTGCCTCAAATGAGATAACGTCTGCATCCAAGTTGTCGATAGCAGGGATGATATCTGTAAATTCTGAGTAACACATGTGAGTGTGGATTTGTGTATCTGGCGCTACAGTTGAGTGTACCAAACGGAAGGCTGGAATCGCCCAGTCAAGGTAATCTTCGTACCAGTCGCTACGACGAAGTGGCAATTTCTCACGAAGAGCAGCCTCGTCGATTTGGATGATTTTCACGCCTGCAGCTTCAAGGTCAAGAACTTCATCCTTGATAGCAAGAGCGATTTGAAGAGTAGAATCCTTGATAGAGATATCTTCGCGTGGGAATGACCAGTTAAGAATGGTAACAGGTCCAGTCAACATCCCTTTAACAGGTTTGTCCGTACGACTTTGTGCGTAGCTAGACCATTTGACAGTGATTGGGTTAAGACGAGTCACATCACCCCAGATGATTGGTGGTTTCACCCCACGCATACCGTATGATTGTACCCAACCGTTTTTAGAGAAGAGGTAACCAGACAAGTTTTGACCGAAGTACTCAACCATATCGTTCCGCTCGAATTCACCGTGTACAAGCACGTCAAATCCAACTTCTTCTTGCCATTTGATCCATTCGTCGATCGTTTCAGCAAGGAAGGCATCGTATTCTTCTTGTGTCAATTCACCCTTACGGAAGGCCAAACGTTTGGCACGTACTTCCTTAGTTTGAGGGAAGGATCCGATGGTAGTTGTTGGAAGTGCTGGAAGCTTGAAGGCTTCTTTTTGGATTTCTTCCCGTTCTGCGAAAGCTGGCAAACGAGTGTAGTCTGCTTCTGTCAAAGCTGCGATACGAGCATGAAGTTCAGCATTTGCTCCAACGCGTTCTGTTGCAAAGAGTTCTTTGTTGGCAGCAAGAGCTTCTGCCCCTTGACCATTGCGGATGGCATCCAAGTCACGCAATTCACCCAATTTTTCAACTGCAAAGGCGAAGTGGTTCAAAATAGCTGGTTCAAAATCTTCGTTAGCCGTTGTAAATGGCACATGAAGAAGGGAGCAAGAAGTCGTCAAGACAACCTTTTCAGCTGGAACTTGATCCAAGATTTCCAAGCTCTTTTCATAGTTGTTGCGCCAGATGTTTTTCCCATTGACAATACCTGCATAAAGGGTCTTATCAGCTGGGAAGCCACCTTTCACCAATTCAAGTGTTTTCTTGCCTTCAACAAAGTCAAGACCAATACCATCTACTGGCAAGTTTACAAGGTCATTGTAGACATCACGAACATCACCAAAGTAAGTTTGGATCAAGACTTCAAGACCTTTCTTGTCAGCCAAGAGTTTGTTGTAGAGGTTCAAGAAGAGAGCTTTTTCTTCAGCTGACAAATCTTTGACAAGAGCTGGCTCATCGAGTTGAATACGAGTCGCACCAAGCTCAGCCAATTTGGCAAAGACTTCTTGGTAAGCAGCAACCAAGCTGTCGACGAAGTCCTCATCTTTCACACCATCTTCAAAGTCAGATAATTGAAGGAAAGTGAATGGTCCAACGACTACTGGACGAGTGTTGATCCCCAATTCTTTAGCTTCTTGGTACTCATCAAAAATCTTGTGACCAGCCAATTTCACTTCTGTTGTTTTTTCAAATTTAGGAACGATGTAATGGTAGTTGGTGTTGAACCATTTTTTCATTGGAAGGGCACGCACATCCCCTTTTTCACCTTGGTAACCACGCGCCAAAGCGAAGTATTGTTCAAGGTCTGTCAAATCCAAGTTTTGAACAGATGCAGGCACGACGTTGAAAAGGAAGGCTGCATCAAGGAAATTGTCGTAGTGTGAGAAGTCATTTGAAGGAATCTCTGAGATGCCTTGTTCTTTAACAATGTTCCAGTGTTTAGCACGCAAGTCTTTAGCAGCTGCCAAGAGCTCGTCTGCTGAGATTTCTTTTCTAAAGTATTTTTCAGTTGTAAATTTTAATTCACGGAATTCACCCAAACGTGGGAAACCGATAATTGTAGTTGACATGTTGTGTCCTCCAAAAATTCTAATTGACACTATCATATCAGAAGATAGGCATCTTGTATAATTGCTTTTACACGAATTTTGATATAGCCAAAAACTATAACACAGATTTAATGGGCCTTGAGACCAGAGCTCAAAAGCAAAAACTAGGACTCCTTATAAATATTTCCTATAGCCCAAGCGTCCCTAAACCATTTTTGAGCAGATTTTGAGCGGATTCCGCTAGAAGGACGGCCTCTAAAAAGTAAAGCAGGCCTTCTCTATCGAGAAAGACCTGTGCAAGCATAAACAAACTGCTTCTGTTTACAAATCTAAGAAATTCTATAAAAATGTGTTCGTTAGAATGATTCTATCAACTACTGAAACTTTCCGCCGTGAGAAAAGTGCTAGAAACACTTTTGTTTCTAGCACTCGGGAGTTTTGAGACCTTAGGCTCAAAACTAAGTCATGGAACTTCTTCGAAGTTCGCTGACGTCCGTACTCACCTAAGGAAAGTTTTTTAGATGACTTCGTCCTCATTCTGACAGGCCTTCTCTACTGAGAAAGACCTGCTTCTACGAGGAAGGAATTTCCTCTATTTTTTTACTTGTATTAGGCTAGTTTGACACAGAAGGCATCCCAAGGGGCTAACTTGCCTGATTCGAGGACTTGTTCTACCTTGGTATTGGCAATGAGAACCTCTTCAACCCCATTGACGAGCGGTAACTCTTGCTCTTGACTGGAGAGATTGACAACCACCAGATAGGCTTGCTCTCCTTCTACCCGCTTGTAGGCAAAAACCTTGTCTGTTGCGTCCACCAATTCATAATCAGCGGTCACAAGCCAAGGGTACTCTTTTCTCAAAGCAATGAGGGCTTGGTAGGTATAGAAAATAGAGTCTGGATCTGCTAGGGCAGCCTCTACATTGATCTCTTTGTAGTTTGGGTTGACAGCAAGCCATGGTTGACCTGTCGTAAAGCCAGCTTCTGCTTCATCATTCCACTGCATCGGTGTCCGCGCATTGTCCCGACCAATATGGCGGATCTGATCCATGATCACTTCGAGTGGCACTCCTTTTTCCAAGGCTTCATGGGCATAGTTGATTGACTCGATATCTTCTACATCCTCGAGGGTCTTAAATGGATAATTGGTCATCCCGATTTCTTCCCCTTGATAGATATACGGAGTCCCCTTCATCAAGTGTAGCAGAATTGCTAAAGCCTTGGCAGATTTGACACGGTAGTCGCCATCATCCCCCCAAGTTGACACAATCCGTGGGAGATCGTGGTTGTTCCAAAAGAGGGAATTCCAGCCTTCGTCTTTTCCTAATTCCGTCTGCCACTTGGTGAAAATTTCTTTCAATTTTGGCACATCCAATTCTTTAGAGTAGTGCCATTTTGGTTGACCCGGTTGGTATTGAAGACCAATGTGTTCAAATTGGAAGACCATGGACAATTCTTGATTTTTTGGATTGGAATATTGCTTAGCAATCTCTGGAGTCGCCCCCCAAGTTTCTCCCACGGTGAGCAGATCCTTATCGCCAAAGGTAGCTTGATTCATTTCCTTCAAATAAGGATGGAGCATGGGACCATTGCTGATGATTTCCTGATCTGGGATCTTACCGATCATATCGATGACATCCATACGGAAGCCACCAATTCCCTTGTCAATCCAGAAATTCATCATGTCATAGATCTGATGACGAAGCTCCTCGTTTTCCCAGTTGAGGTCTGGTTGCTTCTTACTGAAGTTATGCAGGTAGTATTGGCCTGATGCTTCATCGAATTCCCAAGCAGAGCCACTAAAAGCAGAAATAATGCCATTGGGCTCATCCCGCCAAATATAGAAATCCCGCTTTGGACTGTCTGGATTTTCACGTGCTTCGATAAACCAAGCATGCTCATCAGAGGTATGGTTGACTACCAAGTCCATAATGATTTTGATCTTGCGTTTATGGCCTTCTGCGATCAATTCTTCCATATCTTCCATGCTACCAAAGATGGAGGCAATATCCTCGTAATCCGAGATGTCATAGCCGTTATCATCCATGGGACTCTTGTAGACTGGTGAGAGCCAGATCGCTGTAATCCCTAATTTTTCCAAGTAGTCTAGCTTGCTCGTGATCCCCTTGAGATCCCCGATGCCATCGCCATTACTATCCTTGAAACTCTTTGGATAAACTTGGTAAATTACGGCATTATGCCACCATTTTTGTTCCATTTTTTCTTCTCCTTTATGATTGTGAAATCACTTTCATCATACAAAAATAGGGGTAAAATTGCAAGAATTTACAAGTCTTCATTCTCTTCACTGGAATAAATCACTTCAAAGAGACGTTGGCGCAAGCCTTCCTCCAAAGGCGTAATGATCTTCATCAACTGTTTCCAATCCTTGGCTGTTGAACAAGCCGCAAATAATTCATTCTTCCTATCGTAGGCCAGGTTGGCAGATTTCAAGAACTCAAACATCCGATCTTCTTTTGCAGTAGGACGCGATTGCAGCTCACCCATCGCAATCTCCTGACTGTGATTGTCCACTAAGATAGGGGTTGTCTCTAAGGTATGGAGGAAGAACCGGTGCTGTCTCTTTTCAGGAAGCAGCGTTCGATCACCTGTTAAATCCAGCTTAATCTTTCTTTCATCCCAATTGACAGTTAGGCGGGTTTCAACCCTGTTATCTCCTTCTCCTTCAACGAGTACGAAGGAACGATTGTCACCTGGGAAAAGATGCCAGTCCAGCATTTCTGGGAGCTCTACCCCTGTCTGCGGTTGTGCATCCATAGGGATGATGGCTCCTGCACGCGCAAAGACCGGAATATCCTGGCTAGCTCTAAAGACTGTAAGCTTGCCTTTTCCTTCGTACTTCCAATCATGGAAGAAATCATACCAAACGCCGTCTGGGAACCAAACACTCACAGAAGCACTATGATAGACAGGATCCAGAGCCTCTGTAATTGGGGCCACCATGAGTTCACTGCCATAGAAATATTGATTTTTAGCCTCATAAGCCTCTTCTTCGTTTGGGTAATGGTAATAGAGGGGCTGAATCAAAGGCAGTCCTTCTTCATGCGTCGTCACATTCATGGTGTAAAGATAAGGCAGTAAGCTGTGACGCAGACGCAAATACTGCTTCATCCAGCGACAGGTCTCAGGCGAGTAAAACCACGGTTCCTTACTGTTAAAGGCATTACAAGAACTATGGAGACGATTGATCGGGCTAAAGACCCCAAATTGCAACCAGCGAAGAGCCAAGTCTTCATCATAGTAACCCCGCATATGGCCACCAATATCGTGACTCCACCACGTATAACCGATATTTGAAGCTGTGCTGGTAAAATAGGGTTGAAAGGCTAGGGATTCCCAAGTCACAATGGTATCCCCTGAAAAACCGATCGGATACCGGTGGCTGCCAGGACCCCCATAACGCGATAAGATGAGACCAGCTTGGCCTTTTCGGCAATTGTCTAGATAATGATAGTGATTTAACAACCAAAGGGGATCCATCTTGCCATGACTTCCCTGTTGCCAATCAATCCACCAAAAGTCGACTCCTTGATTTTCCAAGGGATGGTGGACATCTTCGAAATAAGCTTCGCGAAAGGCTGGACTGTAAAAGTCAAAGCTAGCCGCTTCTTCTTTTTCCGCATCTAATCCCAAGCGTTTTGCGACCATGGGGTAAGCATCTTCGAAGGCGCGAATGCCATCTGCTGGATGGACATTTAAGGTCACCTTTAAACCACGCTCATGAAGACCATGTAAGAAGGCAGCTGGATCAGGGATCAAGTCCCGGTTCCAACTATAGCCCGTCCAACCACTTCCAAAGCGAGCAGGAATCGCTGTCTTGTGCCAGTCCATATCGATCACACTAACAGCTAAAGGCACCCCTTCTGCTTTGAAACGATCCATCAAATCTGTGTACTCCTGACTAGTATAAGGCCAATACCGACTCCACCAGTTTCCCAGAGCATAACGTGGCAAGAGGGGTGGTTGTCCCGTCAGATGGTAAAAATCTTTCAAGGCACCTAGATAATCGCGCCCATAACCGAAGAAATACAGATCCACTTCTGGACATGGCCGTGCTCTAAATCCGCTTTCGACATCATACAAGTAGGAATTGGAATCGTCCAAAAGAGCATAGCCGGCCTTGCTCAAGATCCCATCTTCCAACTCCATAGCTCCATCGACCTCGTCAAGCGTCCGACTGGTCCCTTTCAAGGTCTCAGGCTGATCTCCATAGTGCCACCGGCTACCATAGACTGCATACTGACCCTTGAGCTCGATAAAAAGCCGATCCGGTGTAAAAGGTCCCTTTTCAAAATGGAGGTGGAGATGCTCCGTATGAAGATCGAGGACCTCTTCTGTCTCTACGACCTCACAGGCTACAGGTCCAAAATCACGATTTTGCACAACTTGCGTCTGACCATCCTCAAAAACACCATCCTCTGAGTATTCCAAGCGCACCAAAGATTCCGTTAATACGGAGATTCGGTAGTTCTCTCCCTGTATCACTGATCCTGCCATTTGTCTTTCCTCCTCTTTTTATCTACTTCGCCTTACTGTGTAAACGTTTACGATTTTACTATAGCACTCAAAAAAAGGCCTGTCAACACCTGACAGAGCCTTTCCTAAAATTTTATAAGATCAACTTCCCCAATGAATCAAGAGATACATGAGACTCGATCCAAACATATCTGCCAAGGCATGCATGAGGAAAAATGGCAAGAGATTCTTGACGACCTTCTTGTACATGACGTAATAAAAGAGTCCATAAATGAGGCCAATCACAAAGGCCCAGAGAAGCCCTTGATAGGTGTGGAAAGAAAAACGGATCAGGGTTGAAAAGGCCAGTGCCTTCCACTTGTTCTTCTCACTTACCGAAGTCATTAAGCCCAAAAAGAAAAATTCTTCATAAAATCCATTGAGCAAACCATAAGCAATTGCCATGGGACTCAAAGCCATGAACTTATGGAGGATCTGCATAGGATCGATAAAAGGCCAAAGACTCGGACTTAGGTAATTGTATTCACCCGAAACCGTTGAGATCACATCTCCAAAAAGTCCCATCGCTGCAAAGAGCAGGGGCACCCAGATCAAGGTGGACCACTTGAAGCGGATCGGCAATTGTTTAAAATCAAAGCGACGGAGCAGCAAGTAAAGAAGGGCTAGAGCCAGCAAGATCAATTGCAGGGTCATATTGCTGGAATAAGCAGCTCCTTCACTTGCAGTACTGCTACTGCTTGTGGCTACTGCAGTCTGCGCAACTGGCTGAAAACTGGCTAAAAACAGCTGGGTCGAGCGGACAATGAATTGCCCAAAGAGAATGGCCGTCACAATGCCAATATCAAACCATTTGAGCTCTTTTAAGGGCTGTTTGGGTCGTATTCTGTTAAAAAATATCATCTTTCATCCTTCTATTCCCACCATGGAAGTATTTTTGTTTCTCTTACTTTAGCAATCATTGCTTAAAGAAGAGTTAACCTAGAGAAAAAAACGACCTTTTGGCCGTTTTATTTTATATTGAAGACAACGTCATCTTAAAAACTTTCCTTAGGTGAGGACGGACGTCAGCGAACTTCTTTGAAGTTCCATGACTTAGTTTTGAGCCTCTTCGCTTTTTAATTTATAGTCTCAAAACTCCCGAGTGTTTGAAACAATCATGTTTCAAACACTTTTCTCACAGCGGAAAGTTTCAGTATATTGTTGATTCATTTTAAAAATTAAAAATCATTTTTCTGCAGAATCACTTAACCTATTTTATTTAAAACATAGGTTATCAACATTCTGAAACAACTTTTCGGCCGTTTCCATTACACAATTAGTCTAACAAATCTTGGATTCTATCCAGATATTGGTTGTCCGTCACTGCCATCACGCGTACCTCCGCTGGCCATACAAAATCTGGTCCTAACTGGCTCCGCAGGGGCTGCTCTTCTGCATCTCGATAGCCAATGATATTGAGTTGATACTGGTCTCTGACCGCCAACTCTCGAATACTCTTTCCAACCCAGGCAGATGGAACGGTAAACTCAACCACGACCACCTCATCATCCAACTGGAAAACTTCAATCCGGTGTTGGAAAAGAATCATTTTAGCGAGGGACATGCCTGCTTCTACCTCCGGCAGGATGACCAGATCAGCCCCAATCTTTTCAAGAACTTCCTTGGTCACTTCATTCTTGACCTTGGCAATGACGTGCTCGACGCCAAGTGCCTTACAGTGCATGACCGCCAGGACACTTGATTCCAGATTTTCACCTGTTGCGATGACAACTGTGTCACAGTTCCCAATATCTGCCGCATCCAGGAGGTCCATTTCCGTAATGTCTCCAACAATTCCAGTTGTAATCATAGATTCATACTGGTTGATCACATCTTCATGATCGTCAATTGCAATGATATCCACATCCTGGTCCTGCAGAGTTTTTAAGACACTCTGTCCAAAAATCCCTAATCCCAGAATTCCAATGGTTCGATTTGCCATAAGTCTCTCCTATCCGATAATGATGTCTGCCTTGGCATATTGCAAGGCATCTGCTTTTTTGGCTTTGTAATTGTTCAAGCTGACCATAAGGGTCAAGGGGCCGATCCGACCGATAAACATGAGCACCATGATGATCCCCAGCCCTGCTCCATTTAAAGTCGAGGTCACATTGGCCGTTACGCCCACTGTCGCTAAAGCCGATACCACCTCAAAGACCAAGTACAGAAAACGTTGACCATCCGGCGTCACAAGACAAAGGCCAAAGAGCCCCAGGATAAAGGTCAACTGGAAAATCACTGCTGTGCCCAAAGAGCGTTGCACCAAGTCTGGTGCGATGGTACGCTTACCCAAATTGGTATGTGGTAATCCAAGTAATTCCTTGCGAGCCAAAAGAACTAAGACCAGGAATGTCGTAATTTTCATGCCCCCTGCTGTCCCACCAGGTGCGCCACCTAGAAACATCTGCAAGAGATAGATAAAAAGTGTCACTGGCCGAACTGCTGTATAATCTAAGGAGGCAAAACCGGCCGTCCGCATGCTGACAGTTTGGAAAAAGCTGACCAAGACCTTCTCTCCCAATGGCAGGGACCCAATGGTTGCCGGATTATTAAACTCGGTCAAGAGGCTGGTTACTGTCCCAAAGAGGAGAATCGCAGCTGTTAACCAGAGAACCACCTTGGTGTGAAAGCGAAGAGTCCGTCGTCCGGATTGGTTACGGGCCTTGGTGACCAGGTCAAACCAAACCATAAAGCCCAAACCCCCTGTAATAATAAGGGCAGACAAAGTCAGATTGACCAACCAATCGGTCTGGAAGCTCATCATACTATCGCCCCCAAAATTATCAAAGCCCGCATTACAAAAGGCGGAAACCGCGACAAAGATAGAGTTAAAGATTCCATGGCCCCAGCCGAAGCGAGGAATGAAGCGAATCATGAGGAACAAGGCTCCCAGTCCTTCGATGGTAAAGGTGGTAATGAAAATAGAGCGCACAAAACGGGTCAAGCTTTGATTATTGCTAAAGCTAAAGCTGTCCCGAATAGTCTGCCGGTCCTTGAAACTGAGCTTTTGGCGGCTTTCCATAAAGAAGAGACCAATAAAGGTCAAAATCCCTAGGCCTCCAATCTGAATCAAGAGCATACAAATCAATTGCCCCCAGCCATTATAGGTCGAAGCCACCGACTGGGTAAAGAGCCCTGTCACACAGACCATAGAGACCGCGGTAAAGAGGTGGTCGATGTAGCCTGCTGTTGAGCTTACTTGCTGGACAAAGGGCAAACTCAGTAAGAGAGAGCCCATCAGGATAACCAAGGCAAAGCTGAAAAAGATCCGCCTTGCTGGAGACAGACCTTTGATCTTGGACTGCCATCGTTTAAAATATGATTTGACTAACATAACTTCATTGTATCATAAAAAGAGAATAGACCTACAAGTAATGAACCATTTCTAGGCATAATTCTAAGGCCTTCTCAAAAGCTTCTGAGCCCCAGTCACGCTGGTCATAATGTTCCAGATCTGCTAGAGAATCTGCGGTAAATAGGAGCAAGCCCCAAACCGCCTCACGAAGCTGGGCCACTGCAGCAAGAGAGGCACATTCCATCTCCACCACACTACACCCTTCTTCGATGCGATAGGCCACCTTGTCAGGTGTCTCCCTATAAAAGCCATCGGTCGACCAGGTCATGACCTCTTGATAAGGAATGGACGCTTGTTTGAGAACTGCTTCAATAGCAGTCAGTGCGCGGCCGTCCACCTCTATATAACGCGAAGGCGCGACATAATGATAACTGGCTCCTTCATCTCGCAAGGCCTTGGTCGGGATTAAAAAAGCATTTTCTTCTATGTCCACCAAGACCCCGCAGCTACCGGCCGATATGATCTTCTTCACTCCATAGCCAATCAACCAATCCATGAATTGGGCGGCAGGGGCAGATCCAACTGGCGCCTGGGCCAAGCAGATCTCCTCTCCTTTGTACTCCATAACATAGACCGGATAGATCTTGGTAGCTGAGACAAAGCTAGCTACTTGTTTGGCTCCAACAGCTTCCGCAAAGCGATCAATCTCATCTTCCAAGAAAGCATACACACATTTTTCAGGTAGGTGCAGGTCTAACCCCTCATGGGTCGGCATAATGACTGCCTGTGGATTGTCATCAAACTCTAAAATGGGTATTTCATGTTTATGGATCATTCCTTCTCCTTTTTAACGGGTATTTCTTTAATGACACGGGCTGGATTTCCTCCAAGGACCACATTGTCTCCAAAGGATTTTGTGACCACTGCTCCTGCGCCAGCAACCACATTGTCACCCAGCGTGACACCAGGAAGGATGGTGACCCCTCCTCCTGCCCAGAAGTTATCTCCTATCGTAATCGGCGCCCCGTACTCGAGACCAGAATTGCGCTCGTCTGGATCCAGTGGGTGCAAGGGGGTCAAGAATTGGCAGTTAGGACCAATCATGGCATTCTTTCCAATCGTAATGGGACATACATCCAACATGGTCAAATTGTAATTGGCATAGAAATTTTCTCCCAGATGGATATTAACCCCATAATCTACAAGAACCTGGCGATTAAGATAGAGGTTTTCACCGGTTGAACCAAACCACTCTTTGATGATAGCTACCCCTTTTGGGGGATCCACCTCTTGGTTAAAGGCTTCTTGTTTCTCCCGAGAGGCTTGGGCCAAAGCCCGTAATTCAGGGTCAGCAGGTCTATAAAAATCACCCGCAATCATTTTTTCATATTCACTGGCCATAAGGAAACCTCCACGTTATTTTGACATATTATAGCAGAATTCCCCCTTTAAAACAAACGTCAGAATAAGGGTTTGCAAGAAAAAAGATCACAAACGCTTAAAAATAATTAAAAACACTTGCATTAGCTTAATAGATAATGTAAAATATAGGCAAGAACAGAAATAAGGAGCAAGCTCATGTATCAGGAACAGCGACTCGAAAAAATCCTAGAACTTTTAGAAGAGCGAAAACAACTATCGGCCAAAGAAATGGTCGACTACTTCAAGGTCTCAAAAGATACCATCCGTCGTGACTTCGCTCTCCTTAGCCAACGCCAGCTGGTTCGCAGGACACACGGTGGTCTCCTTCCCTTAAACAAAGAACCTGGCCCTTCTTATCTAGACCGCAGTCAAAAGGCCAACAAGGAAAAGACTGCCATGGCTCAAAAGGCCCTGCAATTGATCCAAGATGGACAAGTGATCTTTCTCGACGTTTCCACCTCGATGACCCTGCTTGCTGGCTTGCTTAATAAGGAAGTCACAGTCTATTCGCATTCCCTTGACAATGCCATCCAGCTCAGTAGCCATTCCCAGGTTGACTTTCATCTTTTAGGAGGGAAATTCTACCCTAAAAACCGCTTCTACTATGACGCGAATCAAGCACAAATACTGGACAATCTTCGCTTTGATCTCGCTTTTTTTGGAGCAAGTAGCTTAGCCAATGGCGAAGTCACCTTTGAAGATGCTGAAGACGTTACAGTCAAATCCCTCGTCTTTGAACGGGCTCGTACCAAGGTGCTGGTGGCAGAAAGCAGCAAGTTCTCCCAAAATGCCAACTACTATCTTGCTCGTCTCAAGCAATTTGATTATTGGATTACCGACCAAAAACCAAGCCCTGAAATCCTTAAACAAGTCGGCAACGAAACCACTATTCTCTATTAGGAGGTAATCTTTATGTCTCACATTCGTCTCATCATCAGCGATATCGATGGCACCATCTTAAATGACCACCATCAGATCGATCCACAGTTAGCATCATTGATCCCGGATTTAAAGCGTGAAAAGATTCCTTTCGTGCTGGCCTCTGCTCGCTCTCCAAAAGGGATGGCACCCATTGCCAAAGAGCTCGGCATAGAAGACTGTCCTATGGCCTGCTACAATGGAGCCTTGATCCAAAAAGGAGAGCAGGTTCTGTTTGAGCATCCCTTAGACAAGATTGAAGCCCGTCAATTTATTGATTGGGCCAACCAACACTTTCCTCAGGTTTCGATCAACCTCTATAGTGGAAAAGACTGGATGACCGATCATCTCGACCAATGGAGCCAAGAGGAGGCCCGGATTACAGGAGAAAAACCTATCATTCTTCCCCTATTGCATCCTTTACTGGATGCGACAAAGCCCCTCCACAAATTGCTCTTAATTGGGGAAGCAGAAGAGATCCAAGCCCTCTATCGTGCTATTTCTACCGACGACTTCCCTTCTACCGCCTTTTATCTCTCCAAAGCCAACTACCTAGAAGTCACGGCTAAGCACGTCTCTAAAGAGGATGCTCTGGTTGAACTCGCCAACCACTACCACTTGAGCTTAGAAGAAGTCCTCACCATGGGGGACAACTTCAACGACCTCCCTATGCTCAAAAAAGCAGGCATCGGTGTCGCTATGGGCAATGCTCCTCAAGAGGTGAAAGACGGAGCAGCAATCGTGACAAAGACCAATAATGAAAACGGGGCTGGGCAAGCGGTTGAAACCTATGTCCTGATTTAGAAACATAAATAAAGTGACTAGCTAGTATTTTTTACGACTAAAAAATATAGTAGAAATACTGATAAAATAAGGATTCCTGCAAATTTGTGGGAATCCTATTTTCTTTCGTATGTATTGTATAATTAAATTATTTTGTGTATATTTTGCTTATTCAGCTTATTATTAATAATTAGAGATATAAAAAGCTCGCAAAGCCTTGATTATTATACCGTTGACAAGTTTTTCAAAAACCTGTATGATAGAAAAAAGTTTATTAAAAAGGGGACGTATTTTGAAAAAATATACTATTTTACGTAAACAAACTTTAACTTTAGCTTCTGTTGTTTTAGGAACTGTCTTCACAGGAACGACTATTGCTTCTGCTGATGACGTTGCACCTGCAACAACCCAAGCTACTCCTGCAGCTACTACAGCAGCAAAATCGCCTATCACGGCTGCAACCGAAGAAATCAACGCCAAAGCCAATACACCAGTTGTTCCTGTTGATAAAGCAAAAACTGGGGATGTTATCGCTGTGGACGTTAAAAAAACTGGCCCATCTGCTAAAACAGACGGTGCAGACACCACCACTACTTCAACAGCAACCATCAAAACGACTAGCTTAGCAGATCAAGACACACCTGTTGGCACTTCAAAACCAGTCTCTTCTACCAAGACAGCTACATCCACTAAAGAAACAGCTGACTACACTGAGACAACAACTGAAACAGTCAATAAAACAACTGTGGTCGAAGTTACAAAAGAAGCCGATATCGTCAATAAAAAAGAAGTTCAAGGAACATCCGACATCGTCTTTGTCATCGACAAATCAACTTCAATGGATTCTCACATCAGGGATACGATGAAGAATGTCGAGACCTTCGTTCGCAATCTATCGGCAAAAAATATTCAAGCTCGTTTAGGATTGGTTGAATACGAAAAAGCTAGTGAAGTTAAATACCATGATTTCAATGGATCTAAGTTCACAAGTGATACAGAAAGTTTCATTTCTGCTTTGAAAACCATCAAAACTAAAGGCTACTATGAAAATGCTACTGTTCCATTGCATCATATCGCTACTTCAGGAGACTACAACTGGGGGACTGGGGCAAACAACCATCGCTTTGCTTTCTTGATTACAGATGAGGACATTGATCTTACAAAGGATACACCAACAAAAGAAGCGACACTGAAAGCCCTTAAAGATGCTGGTATCTCTTTGACAGTGGTTGGTGAAACACGTGAAAAAAAAGACTTTGATCCATTGGTCAATGGAACAAATGGTCTCTACTTAGATATCGACAAAAACTTTGCTAACTTGTTGAACGTTCAATTTGCCAATAAAGTCGTTGAAACTGTCCAAAAAGGTCGTGTCTTCAAAGTCCAAACAGACAAGTATGAGTTGATCTCAAAAACTCATCGTGTGGCGAAAGTAAAACCACAAACTCCTAGCATCCAAACGCCTGCAACACCGACTCCTACTCCTCAAAAACCGGCTGTTGTAACACCTGCGAAACCGACAGTATTCACACCAGCTAAAAACGAGCCTGCCAAAACAGCAGTCTATATCGCACCTGCAGCTCTTCCTCAAAAAGAAGCAAGTCTTCCAAATACAGGAAGCAAAAACTCCATTGCTTTGACGACTCTAGGTCTTGGTCTTCTTAGCATGGGTGCTGCCTTTGGACTCTCTCGTAAAACAAAGAAAGACTAACATGAAAAAGCCTAATCCGTTGATTGGGCTTTTTATCACTCAAAATTTCCCCTTTGCTATTTTCATTAGAAAGCGGAAATCTTCAACTTCTACCAAGAGATTCTTGTCCTCCGCTATGATATAATGGGGACAGTACAATGGAGGAAACCAATGTTACAAGAACTAGCCTTTACAGGCCAATGGAGACACTATCAAAAACGCGTTCTCGATAAGAGTGACGCTTTTATGGCGGATGGCCACCTGCATTTGGTAGCAGCTCCTGGCTCTGGAAAAACAACCCTGGGAATCGAATTTATCAGACGCTTCGGCCAGCCAACCCTGATCTTGGCTCCAACGGTCACCATTCGTCAACAATGGGTGGACCGGATTATCCAGGCATTCTTGAGTGATGAAAGCCAAGCAGAACAACTGATTTCACAAGACTTAAAACATCCTAAGCTGATTACAGTGGCTACCTATCAGGCCCTACACAGCGCCATGAACCAAGTCGTCGGTCAATCACAAGCTGAGGATACCGATGACCAGGCAGAGATTGAAACATTTGATTTCAAAGGCTTTGATATCTTTACTACTTTCAAGGCCATCTCACTTGGGACCCTTTGTTTAGATGAGTGCCACCACTTACGCAATGAATGGTGGAAGAGCTTGGAAGCTTTTCGTCAAGCCTTCCCTGACTTAAAGATGATCTCCCTTACCGCCACCCCGCCCTATGAAGGGGATCCTGCCCTTTGGGATCGCTATATCCGCATGTGTGGTGAGATTGATGAGGAAATTACGGTTCCCGAATTGGTCAAGGAAGAAACCCTTTGTCCTCATCAGGACTATGTCTACTTCGCCTTTCCAACCAAGGAAGAGCAAGAGCAATTGGATGCCTTTAGCCAACAAAAGAATGCTCTCTTGCAACAACTGACTTCCGATCCCCTCTTTTGCCAACACCTCCAAAACTGCCAAGCCTTATCTGGTCAGATCAGCGACGATGAATTGCTCAATGAGCCCAAGTATCTCTCTGCTACCCTGATCTTTCTTCGAAGCAAGGGAATTGACTTTCCCAAACGTTTCCAGGACCTTTTAGGAGCCAAGAAACTACCTGCTTTCACCCTGGACTGGCTTGAAATTCTCCTGCAAGGCCTGCTCTTTCAGGTGCCTCACTGGTACAATCTACCTGAGGAATACGAGAAGCAACTGCTTCATGAATTAAAAGCAGCCAGCTTGATCGATCGAAAACAAGTCAAACTGGTCCGCAACAAAAAACAAGACCTTCTGCTCAACCAATCCCTCGGAAAACTAAATGCCGTCCGAGAAATTTTCAAGGCCGAATACCAGGCTCTTGGAAGCCGACTGCGCCAACTGGTGCTAACAGACTATATCCGTCAAGACTTTGAAGTTCATCTAGGAGATAAGGACTCCCAATTCACTCAATTGGGAGTGCTCTCTTATTTCGAATCCATTCACAGGGAAAGCATAGAGCAAGCAACTCCTCCTGCCATCGCTGTTTTGACAGGCAGCATCGTCATCATCCCGACAGTCGCTAAGCCAAGACTAGAAGAGCTACTTGGAGGGAATCGACTGACTTACCAAAACGTCGGCCAATTATCTCCTGATGACTTTCTCAAGGTTCGCTTGGTTGGTTCTCAACATGATTTGGTGACAGCCGTGACCCATCTCTTTCAAGAAGGGCTCATCCAAGTCGTCATTGGAACCAAGTCACTTCTAGGGGAAGGCTGGGATGCTCCTTGTGTCAATTCCCTGATCCTAGCGAGCTTTGTCGGTAGTTTCATGCTCAGCAACCAAATGCGAGGTCGTGCCATCCGAGTGTGGCCCGAAGACCCAGACAAGACCAGTAACATCTGGCACCTGGTCTCCATCAATCTTTCCCTAAAGAAATGGTATGAAAAGTCCGATCTTGAAAAGGAAGAGATCGAAGCCCTCACTGATCAGCTGAAAGAATACAGTCCTGATCTGGAACTCTTAGAAAGGCGGATGAAGCAATTTTTAGGCCTCCATTACAAGGAGCCCTTTATCGAATCCGGTATTGAACGTCTAGCCTTTGACAATATCCGCTATACCAAAAAACAGTTGCAAAAACTCAATGAAGAAACCTTAGAGCGCTCCACCCATCGTCAAGAACTCCGAGACGGCTGGAAAAAAGCCCTGCCTATTCTGGAGAATATGGAGATTGCAAACGAGGTCCAAGTGGATAAACACTTCCTGCCCCTGGCCCTATTTTTTGACGCCAGGAAGCTAGCTCGTTGGCTAACGGCCGCCACTTTGACCGATGCTTTCGCCAACTTTATTTACTATTCATATAGAGGAGGATGGAATAAAGGGTCTCTTATTCTTCTATTCTTCCTAGCTGTTCTCGCACTCCTTGCCTGGCTCCGCTACTATCTTTATAAGAGCCCTTATAAACGGCTAGAAGTCTTTGGTCAGGCTATCCACCAAGCTCTGCTCCTCTTTGGGCATATTCAGACTCAAGAGACCCGTATCCAAGTCGTACGAGACAGAAAGGATGCCATCAACACGCTAATCTATATGAAAGGCGGAACCATGCGGGAGAAGGAACTCTTCTCGCAAACCATGATCGAGTTTTTCGCTCCAATTGAAAATCAGCGCTATATCCTGAAAGCACAGGAAAAAGTGTCCGATCAGACAGAATATTTCGCAGTACCAAGCCTCTTTGACAAACGGAAAGAGGATGCCCAAGCCTTTGTGGCGCAAATTCGAAAGAGTCTGGGCAAGTATGACCTCGTCTATACCCGAAGTGCCGAAGGCCGTGCCATTCTCCTTGATGCGCGCATCAAGGCCCTAGCCAACAAACAAGAGCGCACCTTCACCAAGAAACAAGTGATGTCGGATTTGAAATAAGATTTTATTTCACTACAAAAAATTCTAGTAGACAGCCTCTACTAGAATTTTTTTGTTAGTCAAGTACAATCATAGCCTTAATAGTCTTACGTTCATCCATGTCCTTATAAGCTTGGTCGATATCTTCCAGTTTATAGCTTGAGGTAAAGACACGACCCGGATTGATATCACCATCAAGTACCGCTTTTAACAAAACTTGTTTGTCATAAGTAGTAACTGAGGCTGCTCCACCTGCCACTGAGATATTTTGAGCAAAGGTCGAACCAAGGGCACGGTTATTGTAATGAGGAACGCCCACAAATCCCATGCGTCCTCCATTATGGAGGACTCCGAGAGCTTGCTCAACAGCTGCTTCTGTACCGACACATTCGAGAGCTGCATCTGCTCCGCCTCCAAGGATTTCACGGACCTTGGCAATCCCTTCTTCACCACGCTCAGCCACAACAGCTGTCGCACCTGACTCCAAGGCCATTTGTTGACGGTCTTGGTGGCGACTCATAAGGACGATTTGCGATGCACCACGCATCTTAGCTGCAATGACAGCACATTGGCCAACAGCACCGTCACCAATAACGACAACCTTGTCACCTTTTTGCACATTAGCTACACGCGCTGCATGATAGCCCGTCGGCATGACATCAGCCAGCGTCAAGAAGGATTTGAGCATGGCTTCTGTATAATCAGATGGTTGCCCTGGAATTTTGACAAGGGCCCAATTGGCAAAGTGGAAACGGATGTACTCTGCTTGCACCCCGTCAGACCAGTTGGTGCCGATATGGCGGTCACAAGTCCCATCATAACCAGCACGACAGGCATCACACTCCCCACAACCATGGGTGAAAGGCGCGATAACAAAGTCTCCTGGTTTAACCGTTGTAATGGCTTCTCCGATTTCTTCGACGATACCAATAGCTTCGTGACCACTATTTTGATGACCTGCTTCAATATCAGGATTGCGGTAGCTCCATAGATCGGATCCACAGACACAGGTACGAACGATGCGGAGAATGACATCATCCGGTGCTTCGATGCGTGGACGTTCTACTTCTACTAGACCCACTTGCCCAGCTTTTGTATAGACTGTTTTCTTCATAGGATTAACCTACTTTCTATTGCTTACTTATCTATAGTATACACTTTTTATCGAGCTTCTGCTCATACCAACTCGTCATTAATGGTGGTGATAATCATGCCCATGACCTTGATCAACTTCCAGTTCTTCGATCTTGCGTTTATGGGCTCGGTGGGTTGCCAGGTCTTCATCAACCTCAATGGTGACGTTTTGAAAACCACAATCTTTGAGCAAGGTACGAATCGCTTCTTTACAAACCTCCATGTGGTTGACATGCTCTAAACAAACATGGACAATGGCGTTCTTTTCCAGCCCATCCATGGTCCAGAGATTAAGCTGATTGATACTAGCCACATGGTCCAACTGCTCCAAATCACTCTTCACTTGCTGGATATCTACTCCTTCTGGCACAGCATCGAGAAAAATCTTGAGCGTGCTCCAAAAACGTGGAATTGCTTTTGACAGAATAAAGATGGAAATGGCAAGAGATAAGAGCGGATCCAGAATATACCAGTCGGTAAATCGTAGAACAATGGCCATTAGGATAACAGCCACCCAACCCAAGGTATCTTCCAGAAAATGCAGGCTGAGAATGGATTCGTTCTTGGTTTGTCCTTTGCGAATGACGAGACTCGCTAGCACATTGATGCTGACGGCTATGATTCCTAGCCAAAGGATGCCCTCATCGTTGACAGGTTGTGGATGAAAGATTTTCGTTATATTTTCCAAAATAACCAGAACGGACCCTGTCATGAGAATCACTGCCGTTACCATGGCCCCTAAAAGGCTAAAGCGCTTGTAGCCCAAGGTATAGCGGCTGTCTTCTTCGCGATTGGAGATACTTTCCAAAAAGGCGGAGATCCCAATAGCGATCGCATCTCCCAAGTCATGGACCGAATCCGCAAGGACAGCGCTGGATCCAAAAATCCCTCCTGCAATAAACTCAACAATGGCATAACTCAAATTCAAGAAAAAAGCGATCCAGACCGCATGTTTTGTCTTCATAATCCTTAATCCTTTGTTATAATAGATTCATGAACATCATGTTCATTATCATTATCTAACATTCACAACAGAAAGGATAGGAGCAAACTGTTTAGGGTGTCCGTTACTGAACAGTTTGTTCTAAGTGTCCATATGACAGCACAGGATCGTCGCATCACCAAAACTCGAAAAGCTATCTATCAAGCTTTTTTACAATTACTCAACCAAAAAGACTACGAGGCCATCACGGTTCAGGAAATCATTGACTTAGCCGATGTGGGGCGATCAACCTTTTACAGCCATTACGAAAGTAAGGAATTATTGCTAGATGAACTCTGTCAAAAGCTCTTTCACCATCTCTTTGAGCGTGCTGAACACCTCTCTCCACAAGACTACCTAGCCCATATCTTCCAGCATTTCAAAAAAAATCAAGACCATGTGACCAGTCTCTTGCTCTCTAAAAATGATTATTTTATCCGGCAACTGCGAAAAGAGCTAGAACATGATGTCTATCCAATGGTGGCTGATGAACTGATCAAGACTCATCCTACTATTCCTCATTCTTATCTCAAGCACCTTGTCGTTACTAACTTCATTGAAACCCTCAGCTGGTGGTTGAAAAAAGGCAAGTCCTACACCGAACAAGAAGTGACCCAGTTTTATTTGGAGATTTTAAAAGTGGGGTCGAACTAGAAGGGAGTATTTTCAATGACCAGCGTACAATTTTACTTTCTATTTCCATCACTCTTCATGCTTCACGAACTCGAAGAAATCGTTTGGATGCCATCCTTTGTCAAAAAAATATCAATCCAGTATCCAAACAATCGAATCCTAACTTATTACACTCCTTTTGCTTTCAACTTTATTGTCTTGGAACAATTTCTCATCCTAATGACGTCGCTATATCTTAGTTACCAGTTTAATAACTATAGCATTTACGCAAGCATCATAATCGCTTATATCTACCATGTGTTCGGACATCTGATTCAGACAGTCGTTATTCGAAAATATGTGCCTGGGTTGTTAACGGGCATTTTAACAAGTTTGTTTGCTCTTTGCAATCTCAAAAATGAATTTCCAATTAAACTTTATGGTTACTCTCTTTTTACCTTATTGGTTATTATTTTAAATCTTGTAGTATCATTTATGATTCTTCATAAAATCAGTCATAAAAAATAGTACTCAGGCAATCATATCTTAGAAAGGAAACCCTATGTTCTTCCCCATTCTTCTCGGCTTTTTTACAGCCTTCTTTGCCCTTGCTTTTGTTCTTCTTCACTTATTGGCCTCCCTTTCAGAATTTAAAAAGGGAAATCACACTTTAGGAAATACATTTCTCCTCATCGGAAGTAGCCTTGCGACCTTATCTCTCATCCTCTACTTCTTTTTACCGATTGTCTCTCTAGCCCTTTGGCTGATCGGATGTGGTTTGATTTGCTACGGAGCCTATTGGAATGGAAAACACAAAGGAAACTTCCACCCAGTCCACCACCTGATTCGGATGGGCATCGCTCTGGTGATTACAATTTTATTAGCTCTCATATAAGAAAAGCTCAGGTTTTCAAAAAACTTGAGCTTTTGTAGTTTCTATTTATTATGCCATCAACAGCATGAGAATAGGAATCACCACCATGGTTGCAAGGGTCGTTTCTGTCACCATGACGGCTGCATAGTCACTATCAGCTCCATAGAGTCTGGCAACAACTGGCGCATTGGTCATCACAGGCATAGCGGACTGGATGATAAAGACCTGCTTCATCAAACTTGGAAGAGGCACCCAGTAGACGATGGAGGCCATCAAGAGAGGGGCAACCAGAAAGCGACCTAGTAGAATCAATAGTTGCTCTTTTCCCAGAACCAACTGCTTCACACCTACATGAGACACTGACAAACCGATGAATATCATGGATAAGGGGGTTGTTAAATTGCCCAGGTACTGTAAATCACTGGCTAGAAAGGCTGGCAACTTGATCTGTAGCATCACCAAGACTAGTCCCAAGAGAAAGCCCATCAGGGGCGGAGAAAAGACTTTTTTCAGACTGGTTTTGAGATCAAACTGAGCTTCTCCCTCACCATCTCGCTGAATGAGATAAGTTCCCAAAGTCCAGAAAAAGGTCGTATTACACATGTAATAGATCAAAACATAGGGAATACTGGCATCTCCAAAGAGGGCTTGGTTAATGGGGAGTCCCACGAAGATGGTATTGGAGTTAAAAAACATGGAAATAAAGAGGCCACGACGGTCCTGTCTTACTGCAAAGATCCTTGCTACCCCTGTCGCGATGCCAAGTAAAATAACCATAGACAGGGCAGGAAATCGCAAGGCTGGCAACATTTTAAGTAGATCTGCTGCTGTGAAGCGTTGCGTAATGGTGTAGAGCATATAGCAGGGAAGAGCAACTTGAGTGACCAATTTAGCGAGTAGGCCACGCGACTTGTCATCGAACCAGCCTTTTTCACCAATGATAAAGCCCACTAAAATCATGCCCAGGATGACGAGAATCCCTGATATGCTCATCAAAAAGATGTCCATGTTCTCCCCTTTTCTTTTTTAAATTTGAACTAAAAAAAAACATTTTTTACAAGTCTCAAAAACTACTCTAGTATATCATAAAAAGAGGTGGGGCAACATGCCCAACCTCATGCATTTTATTAATTGTCACTAATACCCCTTCTTAGCTGCCTTACTCCATTGGTACCAACCAACGAGACTGTTGATAAAGTAAATCAAGAAAAACCAATAAAATGGTGGGGACTATGGTGAAAATAGATGATTCAGTTAAAAAGAAAGTTCCAGAATTGCGATTTAAAGGATTCACGGATGAATGGGAACAGCGTAAGTTGGGAGACAAAGTTCGAATAGTGATGGGACAGTCTCCTAATTCAGAAAATTATACTGATGATCCTAATGGGCGCTAAAAATGCGAAGACCTATGAAGACCTATTTTGTATTAGTCAAACAAAAGATCCAAAAGAAATGGTATATGATTATGACCATGAAATAAAGTAAAACCAAACCGAGTGATCTGAGGAAGCACCCGATGATCATGAAACGTTATTAAACACAAAAGTCACCCATGTGAGTTCTTGCCAGAAGCTGAAGTTAATCCTTCAACCTGGAAAACCCGCAGAGGTGACTTTTTCTATACATCTCGATTTTTCTGGCAATAATCATTAA
>JAWGXY010000005.1:0-41579 GCA_032572035.1 Streptococcus parasanguinis | reverse complement strand
ACACTGATTTCATCAGCTTTTACAGCCCTACTCAACTGTGCGGAGGTGGGACGACGAAATCGAATTCTAACGAATTACCGATTTCTGTCCCACTCTCTCTTTGGACAAAGTCGTCCTTGTAATTACTGTTTACCAGACTGTTCCATATTCCAGAAGTCGGTTACGGCACCACGTGATGCTGAAGAAACGATGTGGGCGTATTTACCCAGAACCCCACGGCTATACAGTGGCGGCAAGGTTGTTTCTGCCTTGCGTTTCGCTAACTCTTCGTCTGAAACGTGCATGGTGATTTCTTTGGTATCTTGGTCAACCGTTACCAAATCCCCTGTGTGGAGGTAGGCGATCGGGCCACCAACCTGAGCTTCAGGCGCAATGTGACCAACAACGAGACCATACGTACCACCAGAGAAGCGTCCGTCTGTCAAGAGGGCTACCTTGTCTCCTTGGCCTTTCCCAACAATCATGGATGACAAGGATAGCATTTCCGGCATACCAGGACCACCCTTAGGACCTACGAAACGAACAACGACAACGTCGCCATCCACAATTTCATCCGAAAGAACGGCTTCAATGGCAGCTTCTTCGGAGTCAAAGACCTTAGCAGGGCCCGTGATGTTGCGGACCTTCACACCTGATACTTTGGCAACTGCTCCTTCAGGAGCCAAGTTCCCTTTCAAGATGATCAATGGACCATCCGCACGTTTCGGATTTTCAAGTGGCATGATGACTTTTTGACCCGGTGTCAAATCAGCGAAGGCTTCCAAGTTCTCAGCAACAGTCTTACCAGTACAAGTGATGCGATCCCCATGAAGGAAACCATTCTTAAGAAGGTATTTCATGACGGCTGGCACACCACCAACATTATAAAGGTCTTGGAAGACATATTTCCCTGAAGGTTTCAAGTCCGCCAAGTGAGGCACACGCTCTTGGAAATCGTTGAAGTCTTCAAGCGTCAAGTCAACGTTAGCTGCGTGAGCGATCGCGAGTAAGTGAAGGGTGGCATTGGTGGAACCACCCAGCGCCATGGTCACGGTAATCGCATCTTCAAAAGCTTCACGGGTCAAGATATCAGATGGCTTCAGTCCCATTTCCAGCATCTTGACAACCGCACGACCTGCTTCTTCGATATCAGCCTTTTTATCAGCTGATTCAGCAGGGTGAGAAGAGGAACCGGGCAAGCTTAGCCCAAGGACCTCAATCGCTGTCGCCATGGTATTGGCCGTATACATCCCACCACAGCCACCAGGGCCAGGGCAGGCGTTACATTCAAGATCTTTCACTTCTTCAGCTGTCATATCGCCGTGATTCCACTTCCCAATTCCTTCGAAAACAGAAACCAAGTCGATATCTTTTCCATCGAGATTCCCCGGAGCAATAGTCCCACCATAGGCAAAAATCGCAGGGATATCCATATTGGCAATGGCAATCATGGAACCAGGCATGTTCTTATCACAGCCTCCGATAGCTACAAAGGCATCCACGTTGTGACCCCCCATAGCCGCTTCGATAGAGTCCGCGATGATATCACGTGACGTTAGGGAGAAGCGCATACCAGGAGTCCCCATAGCAATCCCATCCGCAACCGTAATGGTGCCAAATTGGACCGGCCAAGCTCCCGCATCTTTCACACCTTCTTTGGCCAATTTTCCAAAATCATGAAGGTGGATGTTACAAGGGGTATTTTCCGCCCATGTCGAAATCACTCCGACAATCGGTTTTTCAAAGCTTTCATCGGTCATTCCCGTCGCGCGAAGCATGGCACGGTTGGGAGATTTTACCATGCTATCGTAGACACTACTACGATGGCGTTTGTCTAATTCTGTCATGTCATTCCTCTCGTTTCATTTTTTACCATTATAGCATAAAAGAGGCCACAAAGATAGGCAAGGACTTTGGAGGAACAGACAACAGAAAAGTTTCTTTCAAAAATTTCAATTTTTTTGTCAAGTAACTTTACTTTACAAAAAAGTTTTGTTATACTGTTAAAGTTGATGAAAATCAAACCTAATTGAATTTATATCTTAAAAGGAGAAAAACGAAATGGCAGTACCTGCACGTCGCACATCAAAAGCGAAGAAAAACAAACGTCGTACGCACTACAAAGTAACAGCTCCATCTGTAAACTTTGACGAAGCAACTGGAGATTACTCACGTTCACACCGTGTATCACTTAAAGGATACTACAAAGGACGTAAGATCGCTAAAGCTGCATCAGCTGAATAATAGAAGGGAGATACCATGCGCGTAAATATTACACTTGAACACAAAGAATCTGGTGAACGCTTGTACCTTACTTCTAAAAACAAACGTAACACTCCAGACCGTCTTCAATTGAAGAAATACTCACCAAAACTTCGCAAACACGTTGTATTTACTGAGGTGAAATAGGGGTTCACTACACGTCAATAGATGTTAGAAACCTTGATTTTAAGCGATTCTTGAAATTCTAAATTTCACTACATTGCAATATAAATCAACCGAATCACTACCTTTTTCACTACCTTTTTTGAAATAAGAATAATGATTCGGATATATAAAAGAAGAGGAACTTTATTGTGAAGCTCCTCTTTTTGTTATGTGTTCTTTTTCTCACAGATCGTATGACCTGGTTTGACACAGTTGTATTTCAGGTACTTTCAGTTTAGCTTTATATCAACCATCATCAAAATCCAACTATTTTCTTATTTTAAAAAATATGAATAAGTTTGATTGAATGAGGGAATTTCTTTAAATTTTTTCTTAGCACCTATAAGTTAATAATACTATTCTTTAAATTATAGTTTATAATTATCTGATGTTTCAATGACCACAAAACAAAGTACAGCGAATCACTTCCTTTAGTCAAACATATAACTGAACAACATTGTTTATCTTCCTGCACTTTCATATTTTTTCAATCCTTTTCTAAAAATTGTACGACTGATAATAATCAAAAAAACTGTAAAAACTATTTGATAGAAAAATAGGTTCAATGTATCTTTCCCTAAAAATATTAATACTGCAGGATTGGCAATTAATAAATTGGGAACAAATAACATAGTGATCAATCTGTTAATACCTGTAAAAATATTATATGGATACTTAGAAATTCCAATATAATTCAAAAATACATCTACTTTTGAAAATTTAGTTGGGAACCAAAATGAACTAATCGTTATTAGAAACCAAATTGAATAATATATAATACAACCACACATTAAAGAAAGGATATAAAATAATATTTTTAATGAATTTAAATGTACATTTAAATTTCCATAACTTATAAAAATGATCGCAAGACCAAAAAAAGTATTCACGAATTGAACTAAATTAAATGATCTAAAAATATAGAACAACTGAGTATCAAACGGCCTCAATAAAATTTGATCCAAGTTACCACTCAAAATATCTGATTCTAAAATTCCCATACTTCTAATTAACAATCCCATCATAACTCCATCTACAATAGTGTAGGAACCTACCAAAAATAAAATTTGATAATAGTCCCAACCATTAAAAGAGTCTATGTTTAAGAAAATCAATCTAAAAAATACAATAGGTAAACCAATCCACAGTATCGACGAAAATAGACCACAAAAGAAGTCAAAATGAAAATTCATATCAGATTTAAAACCAAAATGAAGTAGCCTAAAAATTACTTTTATTCTAAACATTTTATCCTCCCACATTTGAGAAGTGCTCCACTCCTTTTCTCAATATGAATCTTGATATAATATAAAAAATGATGCACCAAATCAATTGAATACAAATAATTCTCAAATAGTCTATTAATTTATATGTATCATTACTAAACATCTGAAGCGGTTCATATACTAAGTATTTAAAAGGTAATACATCTAAAAACAGACGAAAATTATTTGAAAAAAAACTTAAAGGCAATAATATTCCTGATAAAAACTGAATTACTATTTCTTTAACAGTAAGGACAAAAAATATATTTTCTAACCAAAAAGAAAGCATACCTACACAACATGATATTAAAAACCATAGAACCATAGATAGAATAATTGCAATACTTCCTGAAATAAGAATTTCAATGGTTAATAACTCATTCTTGTAATAAACACTGGAGAATAAAATGACAGGAATGATGATAAATAATAAATGAGCAAGCCTATCTCCAAGCATTTTACAAAAATAATACTTATAAAAAGTAACAGGTTTTATTAATATGCTAAAAAAATTTCCTGAATGAACATCGTCATTGATTTCCCAATCAACTGGATAAAAAACAAAATATGAAAAAATTATAGTCCCCAAATAGTATTGAACCATTGAGGTAAAATCATATCCTGCTATATTTATCTGGTTACTCTGATATATATACGTCCATAAAAATACTGATATCATAATTTGTATACTTGCCTGTAACATTAACAATAGTACACTTGATTTATAGTTCAAAATAGATCGAAATGATATCAGAATAATAGACATTTCTTTTTTCAATTGTGCTCCTTTTTTGTAAAATAGTTTTGTAAAATAATTTCTTCTAAAGAAAGATTTGATATTTCAAAATCTTCTATATCTACAAGCTTATTGATTGATTCTAATGTCTCAAAGACAAAATCTCTAGGTATTTTTAGTATACATTCCGATTTTGTTTGAGAAATGACTACTACTCCTTTAACAGAGCATAACTCTGGTACCAAATCTAATGTCATTTTTATCTTTAAATATTTAAAATCAGAAAATTTAGATAAAATAACATCCATTGACTCCTGCAAAATAATTTTTCCTTTGTCAATGACGATTAATTCGTCACAAACAGACGAAATATCATCCATATCATGACTCGTTAAAATAATAGTAGTATGACATTCTTCATTCATTTTCTTTAAAAATGTTCTGATATCTTTTTTAGACTGTATATCTAACCCTATAGTAGGCTCGTCTAAAAATAATATTTCCGGACTTGTTAAAGATGCCGCGATAAACTCCATTTTCATTTTTTGTCCAAGAGAGAGGGTCCGGACCTGCTGGTAAAGCTGATCTTTTACATTCAACAAATTGCTTAATTCCTGAATTCGTTCTTGTAAAATCGCCGGTTCTACCTCATATAAAGTACCAATCAATTGAAAATAATCCATAGCCGAAACATCTTGAAATAACTGTAATTTATTTCCTACTACTATTGAAATTTTTTTTCTAAAATTTATACTTCTTTTAAATGGAATTTCTCCATTCACTTCTAATTTTCCGGAACTAGGATAAAGAGTCCCAGTCAACATTTTAATCGTTGTGGATTTACCAGCTCCATTACTCCCAATAAAGCCAACTATACTCCCTCTCTTAATCGTAAAACTAATATCTTGAACAGCTCGAATCGTTATTTGATTACGTTTCAAAAATCTCTTGATAAATGGGAGTCTTGAATCAAAATTATAAAAATTTTTAGATAAATTCTGAGCATTAATAACTATTTCACTCATATATCTCTCCTTTCGATAAAATATATTTACTTGTACTTTTTCCATACTTTACCAAAATGCTAAAGATTGAGCTAAAATCTTCGGGATGGGTAAAATAATATTTGTCTTTAAAAAGTTTCTCAAAACCTTCAAGGCGATTATTGAAATCATTAAATTTTGTATTGTCTAGCTGGTTGAAACGGTGTAAGGTAAGTCCCATCAGACTGTTTTATAGCTTTATTTAAATCTTTATCCGCTCCTTTTTGTTCAATCAATACTTTTGTCTTATCAATAAAGCCATCCATAAA
Source organism: Streptococcus parasanguinis (assembly GCA_032572035.1). Lineage (GTDB taxonomy): Bacteria > Bacillota > Bacilli > Lactobacillales > Streptococcaceae > Streptococcus > Streptococcus parasanguinis_AB. The sequence continues at coordinate 35,860 of JAWGXY010000005.1, read as the reverse complement.
ACTAGTATGGTCAAGCATCACTTTATCTTCAAAAGTGATATACTCGCTTGGATTTTCCACTTCATAAACAGATTGAAGTAAGTCAAGCCAAAATGACTGACTATCTTGTCTTTCATTTCCTCTATTTTCCCAGCGTTTAATAAATTCTATAGCCTGCTTTTTTTGTTCTCGAATATTCATTTAAACTCCAATAATATTACTACTTGATGTTATTATACCATTAAAAATGTTTAATTAATATATTTAATAAGTTCTATTTGTAGCATATCTTAGCTTTTATTACATTGGATTACAGAGACCTAGTTAGATAACCTAGAAAGGTGTATGTAATATCACTTTTTATAAAATTTGATTTTTAAAATAACGTATTGGTGCGCTCTTTTTTCAACTTATTTTGGCTAAGAAAACGATGAAATCAAGCATTATAAAAACCAGTGGAAGTAATCCTAACACGGATTTCCACTGGTTTTTACATTTTTCATACTAACGATTTTTTCGACTTAATTGATATGAGTACACCATAGGGATAACCACAATGGCGAGGATGACCAGCACCAAAACATAAGAAAGCGCGAATTGAAGGCCTGCTTCAAGTAGGAGGATCAAACCTCCGAGGACCCACAACTTCCCTGCCAAGCGATGGGTTTTGTGCCAGTTATCTTCACTCTGTAAGGTCCAAGGCAGACGGATTCCAACCGTGTGATTCACTTTTAGCTTAGGCATGTAATTGCCCATGATTACAAAGATGAGACCCAGCAGAACCGAAACAAAAACTGATGGATTGGTAGTAGATCCTAGCGCCTTGCTATAGATGAGATAGGAGGTACTTAAGGAAACGATTGGGGTCAACCAGTAAATCGCTCTGATCATTTTTTCATTCATAGCGCTATTCTTAGAATCGCGACCGATCATAAAGATCATAAACAGATGCACCATGAGATCGAAAATAGGAAGACCAAACACAACCAGGGGTTTCGATTGGAAGTTATTGGCCTGGCCAGCAAAATTGAAGTGAATCGGGATTTGGTTAGGCAATTGCGACCAAATCATCAGCCCCCAAAGTATGGGGAAAAGTATCACCATAGAGGTTAATAGCAATAGTTTTTTATTCGTTTTCATCAGTAGAGTCTCCTTTCAAATCAACGAGCCAGACCATTAAATCCTCCAAGACAGAAGTATTGAGTTCATAGTAGATAAAATTCTTCTCTTTTTCCTCTCGAATTAAATCTGCCTGCTTGAGGAGGCTTAAATGATGGGAAATGGTCGCTCCTGCTACATCAAAGTGGCCAGCGATATCGCCAGCGGATAATTTCCCTGCCTTTAGCAGTTCTAAGATACTTCTTCTTATCGGATTCGATAAAGCTTTAAATGTTTGCGCAAAATTCATTCTCTATCTCCTCTAATCTATTTAGAAATCTTTCTAAATAGATTCTAGTACTTTCGGATGGGTTTGTCAACTCTATTTAGAAAAAAATCTAAATAGTTTCTGTTGTAAAAAAATATCAGACCTAAGACCGATTCTTATAAACAGCGTCTTTTCTTAAGTTTTCTTTAAGAAATCAGCCTTATAATAAAACCATCAAATGAAGACCTCCTAACTTTGTTTGATAGAAAATCCTAAACTTTTTCATAATAATCTCCCTATAAGAGCCACCAAAACCGGTGGCTTTTTTCTACGTACCTTTACGAGCATCAGCGAGTTTAGGTACATTGACGCAGTTCGAACGACAGTTAGAACTACGATCTTTAGAATGGAATAAGCAATTTTACTGTTTGGAATGATGATTAATGCATTTTGTCAGACTTAAGACCTATTTTTTAAACACAACCTTTTCTTAAGTTTTCTTTAAGCAAACCGCCTTATAATAAAACCATCAAATAAAGACCTCCTAACTTTGTTTGATAGAAAATCCTAAACTTTTTCATAATAATCTCCCTATAAGAGCCACCAAAACCGGTGGCTTTTTCTCTACGTACCTTAGTGAACGTTAGTGAGCTTAGGTACGTAGATGCAGTTCGAACGGTAGTGAGAACTACGTTCCTTATTCCTTTAGCGAACGTTAGCGAGCTTAGGTACGTTGACGAAGTTCGAACGGCAGTGAAAACTACGTTCCTTCTCCTTCATTTGTACAAATACTCCAATTTATACTCGATCTGTGTTATAATGAAGAGAATTTTTGTCTGAGGAGGATTTATGAAAAAAACACATTCTAAGCTATTCATCCCGGGCATCATTATGCTTGGGATTGTTTTACGAACACCATTTACTACGCTTCCGACGGTCTTGTCTGACATCGCAGCTGGTTTGGGGGTTGATGTGAGCTCTCTGGGACTATTGACTAGCTTGCCACTGCTCACCTTTGCCATTTTCTCACCTTTTGCGATTCAATTTGCTAAAAGGTTGGGGATTGAGCGCCTCTTTTTCCTAGTTTTGATCGCGATTACGATCGGATCTGCCATTCGGATTATCAATCTCCCCTTCCTCTATCTGGGAACCATCTTGATTGGAGCTGGCATCGCCTTCCTTAATGTGTTGCTTCCAAGCCTGATTCAGGCGAACAGACCCCGCCAACTAGGCATTCTGACCACTTTGTACATCACTTCTATGGGGATGTCCACAGCGATCGCCTCTTCTGTTGCCGTTCCGATCACCAAAGCCACTTCTTGGCAAGGTTTGGTCAACATCTTGACAGCCTTGTGTGCTCTTGCTTTGGTCATCTGGATTCCTAACCTTCGCTACAACCACCATCTAAAAAAGACGGCTACTACTGAATCTAGTAGCAAGTGGTATACCAATAAATATGTCTGGGCTATCATGATTTTTGGAGGCTTGCAGTCACTGCTTTTCTACACAAGTATGACCTGGCTTCCGACCATGGCTGTTCAAGCTGGCCTTTCAAAGGTTGAATCTGGACTACTGGCCTCCGTGTTCACCCTGATCAGTCTCCCATTCTCCTTGACGATCCCAAGTTTGACCACACGACTATCCGATCGCAATCGACGCTTGATGCTTGCGATTGTTGTCGGAGCAGGGATTCTGGGAGTAGCCATGCTCTTAATCCCGACCAGCAACTTCTTCTACTGGTTGGTATTAAATGCCCTGATTGGAAGTTCCGTCAGTTCGCTCTTCCCTTACCTCATGGTCGCTTTCTCCATGAAATCCAGCACACCTGAAAAAACAGCTCAACTTTCTGGACTTGCCCAAACCGGAGGCTACGTCTTTGCAGCCTTTGGTCCCATTCTCTTCGGCTACAGCAAATCTCTCTTCCACTCTTGGACACCAGCTATCCTCATGCTACTGGTCTTAACCATTATCATGGCGATTGCCCTTTATCAGGTGGAAAAAGTCGATCATATTTTATAACCATTGTCCGGCTGGAAGATTCGTCTTCCGGCTTTTTTTGTGCACACAAAAAAGAACTAGGCTCTAGGCCTAGTTCAATGTTTTATTATCCGTTAAATGAGATATGCACGTGGTCATAGTGGTTTGCTGTATCTCCACCACGGTCAGGCATTTGGTTCCAAGTGTTAGCTGGTCCGTAAATGTTGTCTACTGGCATGTAGAATTGTTGTTTCCAGATAACATATGAGATACCTGCACGGTCCATGTTGTCAATAGCATATTGGGCAACTTGATCCCCGAGTTGTGAACTGGTTGGTACCATTACGTCCACTGCAAGCCCTTTACCATGATCGTCTGGATCACCTGCACGGTAACCACCAATGTTTGTGATACCGAATTTCGCTGCAATTTCTTGACGGAAAGCTTCTGCTTGTGGTTGAAGGTGTGGATCATTTGGAATCGTATTTCCGCTCGTTGAGGTTTCTGCTACTGGTTGCACTTCTGGTGCTGCAGTCGTTTCTGCTGCTGGTTGTGCTGCTGGAGCTTCTTCTGCTACTGGAGCAGATTGAGGAGCAGCTGGAGCTTCAGGAGTTGCTGGAGCTTCAGGAGCAGCAGCTGGCGCTACTTCTTGATTTTGTACTTCAACATTGACAGCTGGAGCACCGTAGTTTGGTGTTTCTGGAACAGCTGGTTGTGCTGGTGTTTCTGTTGCTGGTACTTCAACTACTGGAGCTTCTTGAGTTTCTGCTGCTGGAGCAACTGGTACAGCTTTATTATCTTCGTTTACTGGTTTAGACAAATCGTTGACAGCGACTGTTTGGTCATCAACTGTCACTTGGTTTGTTGTCAAGTCAGCACTTGCAACGGTTGCATCTGTCGCACCTGCTTGAGGAGTTTGGATTTCAACTGAAGTTACTTCTTTTTGATCATTTACTGTTGTTTTCAAAACAGTACCTGGGTAGATCAAATCCATGTTGCTGATGTTGTTCAAGTTTGCCAACACATGTACGTCGATTCCAAGCGCTTCTGCGATCGAACTCAATGTATCACCATATTTGATGGTATAAGTTTGTTGGTTTTCACCGCTTTGTTGGATATCATGTTTGATTTCATCTACTGAGCGAGCTACCCAATCTTCAAGTGTTTCTGCAGTGGCTTTTGTAAATGGAATCACTGCAAGAGCTACTGTTGAAGCGATCAAGGCTTTCGTATTAACTTTTAATTTCATCTTTTATCCTCTTTTTTCTTTGTTTTTTTGTTCAAGATTTTCTTGGACAAATTAACTACTATACTATCTTATCACAATTTAAAAATAATAAAAGGCCTTTTTGGCTATTTAACAAAACTGTATTTTTCTTGTAACATTTCGTCTTTCTTGTCACATTGTTACAAACTAGTAACATAAAAAGAGGGTGCTGGAAGAAGAGTACGAGGATACAAAAAAAGCCTCATCAAGGAGCGGTTCCTCGATGAGGTTCTTGTATTTTTTAAGTAATTGAGGCCGGGCTAAGAACTGGGTAAAAAACGCAAACTGTAATAGTACTAACTTCAAAGGCACAGTAGCTGATTGGATTTTTCTCTCGCTTTAAGAGCTCGGAAAAATCCTAATCAGCCTTGTGGGGGCAGGACAACGAAGCATTCTATACAACAGTGCTTCTGTCCTGCTCCCTATTTTCCTTTGAGTTGCTTAACGGCTTTGTATCTTGATGTATCTTATTTTACCTTCATGATTCTGACGAGGTTGGCGCGTTCGGCTTCTTCGAGTTTCATTTCGATATAGTAGATGGTCTCTTTGAGGTCTGGGATGGTCGCATACTCAAGTCCGTTCACTCGACGGCGGGTTTTCTCGATTTCATCTGCCATGAGCTGACAGCTTTTTTCGATTTCCGCTAACTTGAGCAAATCTGGGAGTAGATCCCCCATTTCTTGGATGGTGCTATCCATTTGACTGTTGGAGGCTAAGTAGCTATAAACCACGTCCCCTTCATCATCTCCGTATGGATTATCGATACGGGCATGGAGCTTGGGCACGCGCACACTCATGACATTTTCTTCCTCGATATGGAGCATCACTTCTCGAGTAGGAACAGCAAAGATTTCTTCTACCATGAGGTCGCTCTCTAAGGACTTGGCCATCACGAAATCTTGCATATTGCCCACTAGCGCTGCCTCCACCTTTTGGCGCAGGCGATTATTCTCACGCACAGCTTCAATAAAGCGGCGCATGAGTTCATCCCGCTTATCCTTGAGCAACTTGTGCCCCCGGGTTGCTGTCTTGAGGCGCTCTTTGAGAATATTGAGCTCCATCCGAGTTGGTTTTACATTTAATCGTGCCATAGGCTAATCCTCTTTGTTTGGCAGATACTTGTCAATCATCTCATCCTTGATCCGTTTAAGCTCTGTTCTTGGAAGGATGGATAAGAGTTCCCAACCGAGATCCAAACTTTCCTCAATCGTCCGATTGGTGGTAAAGCCTTGGTTGATGTATTCCTGCTCAAAGCGGTCTGTAAATTTAACATAGAGCTTGTCGGTATCTGACAAGGCAGACTCTCCAAGCACTACAGCTAGTTCTTTGGCTTGTTTCCCTTGGGCGTAAGCCGCAAAGAGCTGGTTCATGGTCGCCGCATGGTCTTCCCGAGTCTTGCCTTCACCAGAACCCTTGTCCTTCAAACGGGAAAGGGATGGAAGAACATTGATCGGTGGGCGGTAACCACTATTGTAGAGATCACGGGACAGAATAATCTGACCTTCGGTGATGTAGCCTGTCAAGTCAGGGATGGGGTGGGTGATGTCATCTTCTGGCATGGAGAGGATCGGAATTTGGGTCACAGATCCTTTCTTTCCAACCAAGCGTCCTGCACGTTCGTAGAGGGTTGAGAGGTTAGTATAGAGGTAACCTGGATAGCCCCGACGACCTGGAACTTCCCGGCGGGCAGCAGATACTTCCCGAAGGGCTTCACAGTAGTTGGTCATATCCGTCATGATAACCAAGACGTGCATGTCTTTTTCATAGGCCAAATATTCGGCAGCTGTCAAGGCGATCCGAGGAGTCGCAATCCGCTCAATAGCTGGGTCATTGGCTAGGTTGATGAAGAGGACAGAGCGGTCAATGGCACCGGTTTCCCGAAGGTCGTTCATAAAGAACTCGGCTTCTTCAAAGGTAATTCCCATGGCCGCAAAGACCACGGCGAAGTTTTCTTCCGAATTAAGAACCGTCGCTTGACGAGCAATCTGAGCTGCCAATTCCTTGTGAGGAAGACCAGAACCTGAGAACACGGGGAGTTTTTGGCCCCGAACTAGGGTATTCAAATGGTCAATGGCTGAGATCCCTGTCTGGATAAATTCATCTGGATAGTCCCGTGAAACAGGGTTGATGGCTTGTCCATCAATGTCCAAGTACTTCTCTGGGATAATCTCTGGACCGCCATCGATGGGTTTGCCCATCCCGTTAAAGATGCGTCCCACCATGTCTTCAGACACAGGAAGTTCTAGGGGACGTCCGGTAAAGCGGACTTTGGCTTTTTCCAAGTTGATCCCGCTAGATCCTTCAAAGAGCTGGACCATGGCCTTGTCTTCTTGGACTTCGAGGACTTGTCCCTGACGGGTCGTTCCGTCATGGAGCTTGATTTCTACCAATTCATTGTAGTGAACTCCTTCGACCTGATCGACAATCATCAAGGGGCCAACAACTTCGCTGACAGTACGGTATTCTTTAATCACGCTCATTGTCTACTCCTCCTTTTGCGACGATTTGGTGTAGGGTTTCTACGATTTCTTCTTTCAGGGCTTGAATGGTTGCCAACTGGTCCTCATGGATGAACTTGCTACGGGCAATGCGGTCTCGAAGAGCCACGGTTCCTTCCATGATTTCTGTGAAGTAAGCCCCTAATTCTAGTGCTTTTTGACTTTCTTGGTCAAAGGTCAAAATGTTGGTCAACAAGGCCACCTGCTTGCTGAAAGAAGTATAGGTATCGACCTCATCAAAGGCATTTTGTTGCAGGTAGTCTTCACGGATCATCTTGGCCGCATTCATGGTCAAGCGGTCTTTTTCAGACAAGGAATCTAGACCAACCAAGCGGACGATTTCTTGCAATTCACTTTCCTTTTGAAGCAAGTTCATAGCGCGTGTCACTTTTTCAGACCAGCTGATTTGTTCATGTAGATCGATATAACGACCGACTTCATCTTGGTAAAGGGAATAAGAACTCAACCAGTTGATGGCCGGGAAGTGACGACGTTGGGCCAACTGAGCATCTAGTCCCCAGAAGACCTTGACGATCCGCAAGGTATTTTGCGTTACCGGCTCTGAAATATCTCCACCTGGAGGGGAAACGGCACCGATAGCGGTAATCGAACCTTCACGCGCAGTGGTTCCGAGTGTCTTAACCCGACCTGCCCGCTCGTAGTATTCGGCGATCCGGCTACCAAGATAGGCTGGGTAGCCTTCATCCCCTGGCATTTCTTCTAGACGACCAGACATTTCACGGAGAGCTTCTGCCCAACGAGAAGTAGAGTCCGCCATGATGGCAACGGAATAGCCCATATCACGGAAGTATTCGGCGATGGTAATCCCTGTGTAGATGGAAGCTTCCCGCGCCGCTACTGGCATGTTCGAAGTGTTGGCGATCAGTACGGTCCGTTGCATAATGGATTGGCCGGTCGTTGGATCGATCAATTCTGGAAATTCATTCAGAACGTCCGTCATTTCATTTCCACGTTCCCCACAACCAACGTAAATTACGATGTCTACATTGGCAAACTTGGCCACCTGGTGTTGCACCACTGTTTTCCCAGCTCCGAAAGGACCAGGAACAGCTGCAGCTCCACCTTTAGTCACAGGGAAGAAAGTATCGATGACCCGTTGACCGGTAACCAAAGGCTCTATTGGAATCAGTTTTTGTGCAAAGGGACGGCCTCGACGAACCGGCCATTTTTGCATCAAAGTACCAGTAAAGAGACTGCCATCTGCCTGCTCGATCTCATAAACCGGCTCTTCTACTGTGTAAGAACCTGCTGCGATCTTGGTCACACGTCCACTGACTCCAAACGGCACCATGATGCGGTGTTCCACCATATTGGTCTCCTGAACGGTCCCAACGATGTCTCCAGCGACCACCTCTGTCCCTTCAGTCACGCTTGGTTCGAAGGCCCATTTGGTGTCCCGATCTAGATTTGGAACTTGCACCCCACGAACCAAAAAGTCACTGGCAGTCACTTCTTGGAAGCGTTCCAAGGGGCGTTGGATCCCGTCAAACATCTGAGAGATCAAGCCTGGTCCCAATTCAACAGAAAGGGGAGCTCCGGTTGTGACCACTGGTTCTCCTGGACCGACTCCAGATGTTTCTTCATATACTTGGATAGAGGCTTCATCCCGCCGCATCTCAATAATTTCGCCAATCAAACCAAGATCGCCGACCCGGCAAATGTCTTGAATATTGGCCTCCTGCATCCCTGATGCAACCACCAAGGGACCGGAAACTTTGATAATTTTTCCTTGAGTCATGTATTCCTCCTGGGAATCCTTTGTTTCTTTGTTTTACTTTTGTGCCATCTCTCTTAGAGATTGCTTTTGTTGGCCATTGGCATCGAAATTGCTTGGATCCAACCAAGCTTCTAGCCGCTGTTTGATAGCTGGCCATTCTTGGTCAATGATGGACAACCAGTCTGTATCACGGGTCCGACCTTTATAAACAACAGCCTGACGGAAACAGCCTTCATAGGTAAACCCTAAGCGCTCAGCTGCTTTGCGAGATGCTTGGTTTAAGGCATCGCATTTCCACTCATAGCGGCGGTAGCCTAAATCTTCAAACACGTAGCGCGCTAACAGATACTGGGCTTCCGTAGCCATGCGTGTTTTTTGGAGCGCTGGTGAGTAGGTCACTGCTCCGACTTCGATCACCCGGTTGGCTTGATCGATCCGCATGAGAGAGAAAGTTCCCAAAGCCTTGCCTGAATCTTTGTCTACAATCGCATAGTAAAAGCGACCTTGGGCTGTCATGAGATCATCTAATAAGTGGTCCCACTCCTCTTCATTGCGGGCAGGGCCTTTGAACAGAAAGGTCCACATCGCTGCTGGAGAGTCCGGCCCGTAGACCTGATAAAGATCTGCTCCATGTTTTTCTTTTGAGAGGCGCTCGATCACGGTATAGCGACCTTCGATCCGCTCAATAGCTGGCAGACGCCCCGGAGTAAAATCCGGCAGTGCATCGCCAATCGTTTGGCCAAATTCATTTGTTCTCATAAAATATCTTGTCCTACTGCTTTTTCGACATTATCACGAATCCGCTGTTGGCCCAGTCCTGTAGTCCCTCTATGGGTCGGGATAAGGATCAGAGCCGGTGTCAGCTGCTGGTCGTAAAACGCCACTGTATCTGGAATGGCCTGAGCAATATCCTCTGTCAAGTAGATAATCCCGAAGTTTTCCCGACTGAGTTTTCGCAAGGTATTGATCGCTTCTTGCGGCTCTGTGACCGGATAGGTTTGAAAGCCAATCAGGCGAAAAGGAAGGATGGCGTCCCGATTGCCCACAACGGCGATCTTATAGGTCTGTTTGTCCATAAATCGGTCTCATCCTTTCTTTGATGTCTGCTAGCGGAAAACCATTGTCCAAACCAGAGAGGACCAAACGAAGGTTGGTCACCTCTAACTCTTTTCCGTAAAGATAACGAACAAGAGGGAGTGGTCCATCGACTTCAAAACGGCCAGCGTCTAGAAGACTGAATTTCACCAAACTCTCTAAATACTCCAACTCTACGGTCTTTAGTTGACCGGTGCGCATCTTTTCTTCATAAGTCTCTAAGGCGAGATCGTACTCCAGCGGATTGACTTGATAAAACCAGGTCAACCACTGACCGGATTCTAACAGGTCGATCACCTGATGGGCACTGAGGCTTCCTTCATCTGAGAGCAATTGGTGCATAAAACTATGCGGTTTTTGCTGATCCAAGGCCCGCTTGACCGTAATCGCATTGTAAAAGTCAATGGTCACGTCCACCAACTGCTTCAGAATCGGATGATCTAGGCTGTCCCCTAAGTATCTCAGGTGTTTAAAATAAGCTAAGTCCATCCCGATTTCGAGAACCCGCAAGTCCTGATAGTCTTGGAATTCTTGCCAGGTTGCAGCCACTTCTTCCGCCATAAAGGCCGGACAATGCTCCGCAGAAAAGGTCGCCACCAAATGCTCGAGCACATCGAGAGAATAAGGACCGATAGGGATCAATAAGTGCCCCAACTTGCGCTCTGTCGCCTTGTGTTTTAGATAAACCTTGAGATTGTGATAGGTGTATTTCAAGGTAAACAGGCTAACCAGGTCTGACTGAGGGGCTACTTCGAAAGCCCATTGGTATTCTGCCAACAAGGCTGCCATCAGGCGGGCTTCAAGGGCTGCTAAATCCTTGATCTCCTTGCTATCCAGAGCATAAGGTGTTCCTTGTAGCAAAATTTCTCGACTCTCGCTTGAGGGACTTGCAAGCAACTGCTCGAACTGACTGGGACTGACAAAACTAGCCTCACGTACGCTGATTCCTGTATTGACTTGAGAATAGGTCCGTTCGCTCATTGCAACCTCCTAGTTCTCTTCATCTGTGAAAATGCTGGCCGCCATCTGGTAGCTTTCTTGCTCCCAAATGGAATCCACCAAATCACGGTAGAGATAGTTGTCATCAATCTTCCCAACCGACAAGACAAAGCCTGCTTGAGCTGGGATTGTTGCATCTGCAACTGTCACATTCTGATGCGTCTGCTTCAATCTCTCGAGAGCTGCTGAATCAAATTTAGCAGCGCTCACCGCCCCAAAGGTCAGGGTCACAACTTGTCCTTGATAGCGATCTAAGACCGCATCTACAAACTGCATTTCCTTTTCAAGGGGCCAAGCCACCATCGCTTCATAAGCATCTGCAAAGAGATCCTTTAAGACTCGTTGCTTGGTGACAAGGGTTGATTGGCGTTTTTTATTTTCGATTTGTTGGGTTTCACGTTGCAATTGACGTTGAATCCGCTTGAGCTGCTCAGAGCGTTGATTGAGTTTATCCTGAATCAAACGCTCTTCTTGTGCGGTCTCTTCTTTTAGGATGGTTTCCTTGGCCTCTTCTAAGAGTTTACGCCCTTTTTCGTGGGCTTGGGCCAAGATCGAATCCTTTAATTGGGTTTGTTCATCCATATCGTTTTTTCTCCTATTGCATGCGTCTTGTGTTTTTCGCCTCGTAAGGCGAATCCATCAAAGCTAGCTCTTAGCCGACGCGTAGGGTCAATAGGAAGGACACAACAAAGGCCAAGATGGCGTAAGTTTCAACCATGGCCGCAAGGATAACCCCTTTCATCATGTCTTCAGGGCGTTTGGCCAAGATTTGCATCCCTGCTGTCGCAACATTTCCTTGGTGTTTGGCTGAGAAATAACCAACGATCGCAACTGGAAGAGCTGTAAAGAAGTATGCAACCCCTGTTTCAAGTGGCATATCTGGCTTAATTTGCAACCAGATCAAGATCCCGATAACGAAACCGTACAAACCTTGTGTACCTGGCAACAATTGCAAAATCAAGGCTTGGGCAAATTTTTCAGGTTGTTCTTTCAAGAGCGCTGCTGCTGCTTGACCCGTTTTACCAACCCCAAGGGCAGATCCCATTCCACTAAGTGCAACGGCGATCGCCACACCAAATGCTGCAAAGAAGGCGCCCCCATGGGCTGAAAAATATGATGCTAAAGATTCCATGAATATACTCCTATTTATTAAAGATAATACTTATTTTTTTGTTTTAATATAGCGTTCAGAAGGTTTGAGAGGACGAAATGGCTTGCCTCCTCCTTCGTAGAACTTACCGAAGAACTCCACAAAGATCAAACGGGCTCCATGCACATATCCTGACAAGAAGGACAGGAACATATTAATGGCATGTAGGACGATAAAGAGCACAAGCCCTACCGTAAACCGTCCAAGCGGTGGGAAGAGATTGACAATGAGGTTGAAGGCCGAACCGATACTAGCTCCAGACAAGCCCAAGGCCATCAAACGGGTGAAGCTGACCAAGTCTCCGACATAGCCACTAACATTGTAGAGGTTAAAGAGACCAGACGCTAAACCGGATAGCTTCTTGGCACTGACAATGGAAACAATCAAGATCCCAATGGCATTCAAAATAGCCAGCCACTTGCCGATCGGAACTAGCAGGCTCATCCCTGGCAAGATATTGCCTACTGCTAGAAGCATTAAACCAAGTAGGATCAAGACCCAAGCAAAGCCAGCATTATAGGCTTCGGTGTAGTCTTTGAGGCGAACATTTTTCATTCCTCCTAGGAAGAGGCCCACTAAGACGGTGATAAAACCAAAGACCACTGAGAGGATCAGGATGGTCATGGCGTTGCTGGTCGTACTGATCAGGGCAAAAGGCATCTCAAATCCAAAGAAAGAGCCATAGACCACACCCCAAAGGGCAACTGAAATTCCAAGGAGGCTGAAGAAACGAAGGTTCTTGGCTGTACTAGGCTTGAGCTTAAAGGCTTTAAGGGCAAAGCCTGTCGCTACCGTTAGCAACAGTCCATAACCGATATCTGCGACCATCATGCCAAAGAAAACAAAGTAGAAGAGAGAAACGATCGGTGTCGGATCTTTCTCGTAATACTTAGGCAGGGCGTACATCTCTGTGACTAATTCAAAAGGTTCTACCAAGGCATTATTTCGCAACTGGATCGGAACGTCATCCCAATCTTTTTCCGTCACATCGCGTGTCTCTAGTAAGACTCGAGAACCAAAACCTTCTTGCAAGAAGTCTCGCAATGAGGCCACTTGGGAGGTTTCAATCCAACCCTCTAGGGCTACCAAGCTTTGCGTACTAGCAAGAAGCGACTTAGCTTCCTCACGAGCTCCCAAACTCAGCAAGTAATCCATCTGGTACTTGAGCTGGTCCAGTTCCTTCTGGGAGTTTTGTAACTCGGCTAGGGTTGCTGCAACGACAGCTTCTTGCTCTTTGATTTCCCCTTCTAGGCGATCCAAGTAGGCGGCCGGGACCTGCTCTTCTTCATAGTCCAATTCTTTGAACCCATGGTCTTCTAAAAGCTCCTGAACAGCTACACGATCTCCCGAACGATACAAGATGACATAGCCGTGTTCGGTTTCAGACGTAAAGACTTCTTCTAACTCCAGCTCAGGATGAGCTTTTAAGGAAGAGCGAACAGCGTCTGTATCGCTATTTGGGATCGTCCCGATCAAGCCATGCACATAGTGAAAAGTAGCGAGAGCAGCTGGCGTCACTTCTAACGGTCGCCATTTTTCTAAGCGCTCTATCTCTCCCTTTGCATCCGCAATCTTCTGACGAGCCTTGTCTAACACGCGCAATTGGCGTTTCAACTTGGTCAATAGAAGATCCTCATCTCGAATCATCCCGTGGGCCTGCAAGTCATCAAAAGACAAGCTTAAGGGTTCTTCCTTCAGAGCTTGCAGGGCCTTTTTCTCAGGCATATAAGGCTCCAGAGTCTGAATCATTTTTTCAACTTGTTCTTGACGTTTTTGCAGCTCTACCAAAGCTTGACGATTGTCCTCTGTCAAGGGTTGAGACAAGGTATTTGCCTCAAAGGCAGCCTGCCATTCTTCATGCTCACTGAGGTCATAAATCTGGATTTTTGCCTCAGACTGTAGCGCTAGTAGGAGACTGTCCAAGTCATCTTTGGGTAAGATGAGGGACAGTTTTTGCATCTGACTAACGGCCATAGCTTGCTACCACCTTTTCTACAATGGCTTCAACTAACCCAGCTCGCTTATCGGTCATCGCCTGTTGTACCTTGGCATCATTGCGCGCAACCGTTTCTTCCAGATCTTTCGTTAAACGGACGAGTCTTTCCTGGGCGTTTTTTTCTGCCTCTGTGACCAATTGCTTGGTTTCCTCATCGTAATGCTGTGCCACTGTTGCAAGGCGATCGCGCGAATCCGTTCGGATTTGTTCAACTTGAGCTTCATAGCCTACGATCACGCCCTGAGCAGCTTGCTCGATCTCTTGCATCATCTCGAGTGTTGCATTCGACATCGTCACACCTCCTTATTCAACCATTGTTCTTCCAACAACAGTACAATTATCTTAAATTATACCACAATTCATATCGTTTGTTCAGGCCCAACCGGAAATTTTCAGAAAATTGTGGATAACCAACAAGCCACTACTGCCAGGATTGGAAGCGTTCTCTTCTTTTCTCCTATCCTGTTCCTAGTTTCAGTATTTCTTGATTTCTTTTACTTGAATAAAGCGGTTACCCATGTTATAATGTGTAATATATTATAGGAGTATCCTGTTATTTCATCTCGTGAGAAAGGAGGATTGCTGTGAAACAAGACCAAGATTTACGCGCCATTATCGCCAGCCATGAAGCTGAGTTAACAGATATGGAACGCGACATTGCCCAATATTTTTTATCATCCGAAGCACGACAGCACTCCCTGTCCTCTTCTCGTGTAACGGAGTTACTCCATGTTTCAAAGGCAGCTTTAACGCGTTTCTCTCAAAAATGTGGTTTTTCCGGCTATCGGGAGTTTGTCTATCATTTTAACGAAGAAACCAAAAATCAAAAACAGGTGCAAGTGCATGACGAACTCACTCTCAGCGTCTTGCAACGCTACCACCATATCAGTAACGTCACTGAAAGTCTGGTAAAAGATTCCCAATTAGATCGGGTAGCTGAACTAATCGGTCAAGTAGACCGAGTCTATTTCTTCGGGATCGGTAGTTCCGGTTTAGTCGCTCGAGAAATGAAATTGCGCTTTATGCGACTGGGCGTCGTTTGTGAAGCCCTGACTGATCAAGATGGCTTTGCTTGGACGACCAGCATTCTCGATTCCTCTTGTTTAGTCATCGGTTTCTCATTGTCAGGAGGCACCAACTCCATTACAGACAGTCTCCTGGACGCCAAAGAAAAAGGGGCTAAAACGGTTCTTGTGACGGCTAACCCGGCTGCCATCCACCAAGGATTCACAGAAGTGTTACCGGCCGCACCTCTTCCTAGTAGTACCTATATCGATCGAATTTCTGCTATTTTACCACTCCTCATTGTGGTCGATTTGATCTATGCTCATTTCCTTAATAAAAGCCGAGAACAAAAGGAAATTGTCTTTAATAGCTACTGGGAAAACAAAAAACTTTCTAGTCAACGTTCTCGAAAATCTTAATATGGTCTCCCTATTTAAAAAGCATGAAAGATCTGGTTTTCTTCATCTTTCATGCTTTTTTTGATGAATCAAAAACAAGTCGCCAGCGCGACTTGTTTTATGTTTCATGTTTTTGTCTAAAGTGGTAGTAGGCCCCCAACATACCCGCAGCGTTTTGATGGTGGGCAAATTCCAAACGGATCTTATCTGCTAGGCTAGGAACCAGTTCGGCACACAGGGCTTGATAGATTTTTGGCTTGAGGATGGCTTCCTGGGCCATAATCCCCCCTCCAAGAACGATGACCTCTGGATTGACCACATAAACGATATTGGCCAGTCCTTTGCCAAGGTAGGTCACCATTCGATCAATTCCAGCCATACAGATCTTATCTCCTTCTGTTGCCTGCTTAAAGATCCGGCGGCCATTCCACTGTTCCACAGGATCACCGTGATGTTCTGCCACATACTCGACCAAAGCCGTCGTTGAAGCTAGATCCTGAAAGGCACCATCTGGCAAATGAAGATAGCCAACCTCACAGGCTGAATTGCTAAAGCCATGAAAGACCTGACCATCGAGCAAGAGGCAACCGCCGATCCCTGTCCCAATCGTCAGACAAACAGCATTGTTCGATCCTTTTGCATGGCCTGTGGTGACCTCTGCGAGACCGGCACAGTTGACATCATTTTCAATCTCGCAAGGGATCTGAAAGGTCTCTTCGATTTCCTTTTTGAATTGGGTGCCTGCATAGTTGGGAATTTGTGGGCCGGCATAAAAGATTTCTCCCTTATCAGGATCTACCATTCCGGCCGAAGAAATCGCCACCCCTGCCAAGGGATGCTTCTTCAAATAACGGGCTACGATTTCCTTTGTTGTGTTAAGAATGTGAGGTCCTCCTTTTTGAGCCTCCGTTGGCATTTCATGGGTCTCTAGGAGTTGCCCTTTTGCATCGGCTAGACCATACTTGATACTGGTCCCTCCGATATCAATTACAACATATGGATTCATCTAGACCTCCTTTGATTAAAGGAATCTGGCTTTTGTGTCCTGAATGAGTTGAGCAGCACGTTGAATCACTTCTTGATCCGCTTTTACTACTGGCGTCAAAGGGGAGCGAACAGATCCCAAGTCCAAACCTTCATTAATGCGCAAAACCGCTTTGATGACCGCATACATATTGCCATGAGCAGATGTCAAGACTCCAATAATGTCATTGATGGCAAACTGCAAGGCACGCGCAGTCTCTAAGTCTTTCTCAACAATCAGCTGATTGAGCTTCAAGAAGAGTTCTGGCATCGCACCATAGGTACCACCGATCCCAGCATGTGCTCCCATGAGACGGCCACCTAAGAATTGTTCATCTGGGCCGTTAAAGACAATGTGGTCGTCGCCTCCTAAAGAAGCAAAGGTTTGAATGTCCTGAACAGGCATCGAAGAATTTTTCACCCCAATCACCCGTGGGTTTTTCAACATTTCCTTGTAAAGGCTCGGTGTCAAAGCGACCCCTGCCAATTGCGGGATATTATAGATGACAAAGTCTGTATTGGGTGCGGCTGCACTGATTTCATTCCAGTAGTGGGCCACACTGTATTCTGGCAAGCGGAAATAGATCGGTGGAATGGCCGCAATGGCATCCACTCCTAATTCTTCCGCATGTCGTGCCAATTCCACGCTATCCTTGGTGTTGTTGCAGGCTACGTGAGCAATGATGGTCAATTTCCCTTTAGCTACTGCCATCACTTCTTCCAAGATCAGCTTGCGATCGGCCACGCTCTGGTAGATACATTCGCCAGAGGATCCGTTGACATACAAGCCCTGCACACCTTTCGCGATAAAATATTCTACCAGCGCACGTACCCGCTCCGGGCTAATTTCTCCTTGGTCATCATAGCAGGCGTAAAAAGCGGGGATGACTCCTTCATATTTTTTTAAATCTGACATTTTTTCTCCTTTTGTCGTATCAGTAATATTATTAACCCATGATCTCTGATAATTTAACTTTTCGGTCCTCATTAATGGAACGAGTACAAGCATCAGCAGACGCAATCGCTTCTAACGCCGCTTCTCCGGTTAATAGTTTTTCAAATTCTTTTGATACAGGAGCACCATTCATTATGTCATGAAGATATTTCATTTCTTTATCAATAACAGAAGATAGCCACAATGGAGTTCGTTTCCCTGGTTTACCATAGGCAATAGCACCATCCATCTCCGTGCTATGATAAATTCTTGTACGGTCATCATCTTCTTCCTGAGATTCATGAATTAAGAAATATGATTCTTTTCCATCTACTTTTAGAATACCCTTACAATTAAATAGGTCTAATTTTATAGCACCCTTCGTTCCCTGAATCAAGACATAGTGTTCTCCCCAACGATAGGCAGAACCCCATTCCAGCAAGGCAAATCGCTTGCCAGGGAATTCCATATTGACAAAAATCATGTCATCTTCATCACCAAAGTTTTCTCCTTGGTGAGCTACATTTCCACCTGTCATCGTAACTGTTTCAGGAATACCTCCCATTAAAAATTGAACGCAATCCAACTCATGGATATGGTGGTAAAGATGGCCCCCTGATTTTTCACGAATTTTTTTCCATGAAATGGATGGTTGTTGTTCTTCCCAGCCATTTCTCGCTGTATGACAGTATAAAACGTCCCCAATAACCCCTTGATTGATCAATTCTTTAGCATGATGGACACCATTAAAGAAATTCATAATGTGACCAGCCATGAAAATCACACCATTTTCTTTACATGTTTCTACCATCTCTTTACAATCTTCATATGATAAAGCAATCGGTTTTTCACAAAATACATTTTTTCCATTCTGAGCAGCTTTAATCACGGGTTCTTTATGCAAATTATTAGGAGAAGCCACGATCACACAATCCACATCGTCACTTTGAACCAATTCATCTAGTGACGAAGCCACTCGTGCTCCTAATTCTTCTGCTACAGCTTCTGCATTTTCTGGATCATACACAACTGTAATTACTGCACCTTCATTTTCTTTCATATATCTTGCCAATTCAGCACCAAAGTATCCTGTGCCAACAACACCATAATTTACAACCATTGTTTTACTCCTGTTTCTATTTTTACTATTTTACGGATCCTTCAGAAAGACCACTTGCGATTTTGTTTTGGATAATTGAGAAGAAGATAATTGAAGGCAATACTACAATTACGGATGCCGCCATCATATCTCCCCAATCCAGTATTTCCGAACCATTTAATGAACGCAAAGCCACCGCAACCGTCATCTTACTTGTATCGTTGATCAAGATCAATGCATAAAGGAATTCATTCCATGCATTGATAAAGGTATAGATGGCTGTGGCAACAATCCCTGGTGCAACAATTGGTAACACCACTTTATAGAAGGTAACAAATTTATTCGCACCATCTATTTTTGCTGCTTCCTCGATTCCAATTGGAACTGTTTGGAAGAATCCTACTAACAACCACACTGCATAAGGGACACTAAACGAAAGATAAACAATCATTAAACCAATCAAACTATTGGTTAATCCAACTTTTGCAATGGCAATAGAATAAGGAATTGCCAACAAGATCGGAGGGAAGATATAGGTAATGACTAGCAACCGGGACATGATCGCCCCTAATTTTGGAAAGAAGCGAACAATACCGTAAGCAGCCATTGCAGAAATAATAATAGCGATGACAGTTGTCGTTAATGCGATTAATAAGCTATTTTTTATATTATTTATAAAATGTAGGTCATTAATAACATGCGTAAAATAATCGAGAGTAAACTGTTTAGGCCAAAATCTTGTTGGAAACTGGGTTAATTCTCCTTTTCCTTTCACAGAAGATAGGAGGATCCAAACTAAAGGAAAAATTGCGATAATAGTTGAAATAACTAAAACAACATGTGACCCAATATCAAGGAGTACATTTGTTCTTCTCTTCATCATTTTCTACCCTCCTTCTCCCATTTACTAATTACTCCAAAGTAAATGAAACATACTGCCAATAAGAAAATAAATAACAAGACTGTTACGGCTGAGGCACGCCCAAGGAGTTTTGTTCCCCATCCGAGATTATATGCAAATATTGGCAATGTTGTTGTTGCGTTTGAAGGGCCTCCACCTGTAATCAGATAGATAATATCAAAGTTATTAAAGATCCATACTGTTCTAAGTACAACAAGTAATCCGACTACTACTTTAATATGAGGTAAAATTACAAATCGAAAAACTTGCCAACTGGAGGCTCCATCAATCCTAGCTGCTTCAAACTGTTCCTCCGGAACCGTTTGTAAGGCAGATAGAACATTGACCATGATCATAGGGGCACCAAACCAAATATTAATAAATACTAAACAGATGAAAGCCCACGTACTTTCTGTCAAAAATCCAGGAACATGATTCATCAGTCCTAATTTCACAATCAAGTTAGGTAGATAACCATATACTCCATTTAAGATCCATTGCCAAGAGAAGGCAATAACAATTGTTGGGAAGGCCCAAGGAACAATCAACAATGTTCTATATAACTTCTTAAAGCGTCTAACTCTATGCAATGCAAGTGCTAACACAAAACCAACAAGCACTTGTCCCAAAAGAGAAAAGACTGTCCATTTAAGGGAGTTAAAGAAGGCATTGTAGAAATTAGGATCCGATAAAACTGCTTTGTAATTTGCTAATCCTACAAATTTATACCGCGGCATGATCAAATGTTTGTTTGTAAAGCTAAAATAGATGCTGGAGAAAAATGGGTAAACAAATAATAGTCCAACAATGATAATAGCAGGTAACACAAACACCCATCGAGTCAAATTTCTATTTTTGACCATATGCTTTTTTCCTCTCTAAAAACAGAGGCTACATTATTGTAGCCTCTGCTATCATTATTTAACATCAACTGCTACAGTTTCGAATAAATCATTCAATTGTTTTTCTGCATCCTTAGCAGCCTCCATTGGGTCTTTACCATTTGTAATAATATCTTGGAACATTTGTTCAATGATATGTTGGTTTGTTAACATTCCAGCTTGAACACTTGGACCATTTTCATATCCAATAGCTGTACCTTTTTCCGCTGCTTTTGTAATAACTTCTTCTGCATGTTGGAATTTCTTGCGGATGTCATTATCTTTATAGGCTGGATCATTACTAATTCCTTTGATGGCAGGCAACATTCCAACAGGAGTTGAATCTAAGAAGCTAATATAATCTTTCTTTTCATACAAAGATTCTAAGAATGCTTTCGCTACTTCTGGATGTTTTGAATTCTTCCAAACTACCAATGGAATATTAGAAGTTTCAATGCCATAATCTTTATCTGATTCTTTTACTTTTGGAATAGGATAAGCGTCAATCGCATCAATCAATTGAGGGCTATTTGCTTGAATACCACCTACATGGAATCCTGAGTTAAAGTCAAATGCTGTCTTTCCTTGATAGAACAAAGTAGCTTGTTGCAAGACATTAAAGTTCAATGAATCTTTCGGAGAAAATTCTTTGTACATCTTCACCCAATATTTAATTCCATCTTGAGCCAGTTTGCTTGTCAAGTTAGCTTTCAAATCTTTTGTCAACAGGCTACCACCGCCACTTCGTACATAGAAATTCAAGAAGCGTGTCCCCATCATATCATTTGTCCCGAAAGGAACAGACAATCCATAAACTCCATTTTCTTTTAATTTTTTAGAAGCTTCATACAACTGATCCCATGTTTTTGGAACTTCAATATTATATTGTTTCAATAAATCAGTGCGAACCCACATAACTTGAGCATGTGAGTACAAAGGCACGGAATAAAAATTGCCATCAACCTTCGCTTCATCTAATGCTGTTTTATTAAATTTGTCTTCTCCAATTGTCTTAATAGTATCATTCAATGGAACCAAAGCATCTGAATTGACCATTTCCATAACTTGGTTTGGCAAAGCTGTACTAATATCTGGAACATTGCCATTTGCTAATCCAGTCGTCCATTTTGTATAGAAGTCATTCCATGAAAATGTCTCAATCTTGATTTTAACCTTTGGATGCTTCTTCATGAACTCATCAGCTGATTTTTGAATACTTTCTAACCGAGGTCCCTGAGTAAATGAGTGCCACATTACAATTTCACCAGATAATTCTCCAGATTTATTACTTCCTTCTGCATCATTTTTTGAAGATGAACATGCAGTGACAAACAATGCGAATAACGCGAGAACCAAAGCGAAAAGAATTTTCTTACTATTTTTCATTGTTTTCCTCTTTCTATTTTAAATACAAAAAATGCAATCTGTGCTTTGAAGCCTTAACTTCTCCGAAAAAACTAACTATATCGCTTATCTCCTCCATTTTCTATTTGACATATCTAATCAATCGCAATTTTGAATAGATACTTTCTGACTATTTCTTCCTGACCTGAATAGCCATTTGGTTGATGAGGTTCACCAGGGAAGAAGAGTGCAAAATTATGATAGCCCAAATGAAGTGGATAGAATTTCTCACAATGAACAAAGCCAATATCACTTGCTTCATCAAATGGAATAGCTTCATCTAGGATACGGGAACCGTAGCTAGAAAATTCATGTCCTTCAACTAATAAATGAAGGTCGGCATAACGACGATGATGTTCAAAGCGATCATTTTCATCTTTGTTAAGGGTGTTTTCTTGGACAACGAGAAAGACCTTGTCACCGTCGATATCATATCTCCCGAGATCAAAAGAATCTTTCCGGTGTTCATAGAGAAAATCAATCGCTTGATCCAGATTAGGATGAATCCCTTTGTACAATTTTATGTTTATTAAATCATCAAATATCATCTATTTCTCCTTTTACACTAGATTTATGTTGCAGAAAGTTAAGCAAATATGACTTCCTTCTTGAAATCTTCATCGTTATCCTTCACTGAAACACTCTCATTAAATGAATTCGACTACTCTCTATTCGGTCTCCTCCTCCTTCAATCTACTGTTTTGTTTACTCATTTTAAGGCTGCGACGAAGCGCTCTGTAATCTCTTTTGGTCGAGTAATGGCACCACCTACAACGATGCCGCGAACCCCGAGATCATGGATTTTCTTGGCTTGATCCGGATAGTGGATCTTGCCTTCTGCGATGACATCTACTCCTGCTTGGCAGAGACGATGAATCAGTTCAAAATCTGGACCATCAACCTTTGGACTGTAGTCCGTATAGCCCGAAAGGGTCGTTCCGACAAAGTCCACTCCCGCTTCGACAGCGGTCAATCCTTCTTCCAAAGTCGAAATATCAGCCATCAAGAGTTGATCTGGATATTTCTCTTTGACTTGATGGATAAAGTCACTAATCGAAAGCCCATCATGACGCGACCGTTTGGTACAATCAAGCGCAATGACCGCGATATCCAAAGCTGCCAACTCATCGACTTCTTTCATAGTGGCCGTGATAAAGGGTTCTTCAGGTGGGTAATCGCGTTTGATAATCCCAATGATCGGTAACTTGGTCACTTCCTTGATTTCCTTGATATCCCGGACACTATTGGCTCGGATTCCGACTGCTCCACCCTGCTCAGCCGCTTTGACCAAGAGAGGAATGACTCCTCCTGCTTCTGTATAGAGCGGTTCGTGAGGGAGAGCTTGACAAGAAACAATGATGCCATCCTTGATTTGTTCAATCAGTTCATCTTTTGTAATCTTTGACATAACTCCTTCTCCTTTGATAATAAGGCAACTCGAGTACTTGTAAATTGATTATAATCCATTTTTAAAGCGCTTACAATATTATTCGTGCAATTGGATTATAGTTTCAAATTTTAAGAGAAATAAAAAAATCTCTGAAACTAGTTTCAGAGATCTTCATTTTTACGATTCCTTAGGCCATCTTTTGAGTCGCTTTTTCCTTTACGACAAATACAAAGCCGATAGAGCCGACGACGGCTCCAAGCAAGATCCAATAGACCATATCCGATGAAGCCATTGGGCCTGTCAAGAGACCTGCTAATAAAAAGAGATCGATATACAGTCGGGTATCCCGATAGAAGGTCCAATTGAAATGGTAGCTACCTTCTGGGTACTGACGTGTCGATGCATGCGGTTGAAAGACCTGAAGAAGGATCAAAATCCCAACAAAAGTAAGATAAGCGAGGCTAACTACCGAAAGCGGATCCCGCATCGTCAAAGCTACAGCCGCTAAAAGCAAGACCAATATCCAGAAATGAAAGTCCATCCAGAATTCATGATGATAACGAAACAGTTTCATAAGATCACACCTTTCTGTTTTTGTAATCGTTTTCTGCACTTATATTATAAGACTATAATAGGCTATTTACAAGAAATATGAAGTGAAAGTTATAATTTATACATGATAATTTCATCCATCAAATCTGAAAAAATCATCCTCCTGTAATAGTTATAATTATCTTCCCTACCTAATTATTATTCCCACTTCATCTTCAATAACAATGGTATCACTTTAAAAATAAAATGGACATGACATAAATGTCACGTCCTCATTTTTTAAAATGTTTTTCCATTTCTTTTTTTATTTTATTTTCAAGATCAAATTCGCCAAATGAATGAGCACAAACCATCGCTTGGTGATAAAATACTTTTGCTTTTTCTATATCTTTTTCCACGTAGAATGCATAGGTTCCTTTCATCATATCTATACCCGGCTTTTGTTGAAAATATTGAGTTTCTTGTACTAATTTATCCAATTCATCTATATATGGACCCAACTGTTCATAATCTTCATCTTGATATAAGATAGAAGTCATCGCTATCAAATTTCTGGTTATTAAATATAGGCTCGTTTTATCAGATGAATTTTTGGTAGCAATCATTTTATCAACTAAAATCATGGCATCGCTTTTATCTTTTGCTCTCGCGAGACATTTGAACAAAAATAATTTGATAATTAATAGATCATTTTGAGAAAATTCTTTTTTAGTCATCAATTGCCCAAAATATTCCTCAATCAAATTTTCTCCATATTCAGCTTTTTCAGTTGAAAAAACATTTAATGCTGCATCAACAGCTTCAATAGCCACTTGTTCCTCTTCTGGTAAATCTTCAAAATACGATTCGTAAATCTCATCAAAATAAGATTCCTTTAGTCTTATCCGTTCTTCATCCCCATATGTCATAAAATGAGTAACTAGAAATTTCAACTCTAGATATCTACGAGGTAACACCGCTTTATCATGATCTACAATATTCGACACTGGAATACCCAGCATATTCGCAATATATTCTAATTTTTTTAAGCTAGGCAAAGACTCTCCCTTTTCAATACGTACTAACTGACGAACTGTTAATTCACTTTCATCATTACAAAGTACTTCTCTCGTCATCCCCTTTTCTTCTCTTAATCGTCTTAGTTTTTTACCAATTTCACTTTTTATATCTCTCATCTCTTAATCCTCTGAAAAAGGGCTAGAAGTTACCTCCCAGCCCTACTAAAAAAACTATGAACAAACATTAGTTGCCACTTCATTCACTGATATCATTTTCGATAATGACCTTGAGTGCATGGCTTCCACCTGCATGTTTAAAGACATCATAGGCTTTTTCAACTTCTGAGAGTTTGAAGTGGTGGGTGATGAGCTTGATCCAGCAGTTGCAGATTGCCTGCAGATACATAAGTTGCAGCTTTCATAAGCGACTCCTTTTTTGTTGGTTTGATAAAACCATTTTATTTTCGTTTCTTTGTGAATATTATAACATGCTAAGTAAGCGCTTGCAAGAATTTATGAGCACATTTTTAAAAGTTTTTTGGGCAAACAAAAACATTCCTCTTATCTCTACCAGAGGAATGTTTCAATCACCTTGTTCTAATTGTTGACGCTGCTTGTAGTACTCTTGCTGCTCGCGCTCACGCTCTTCTTCTAAACGCTCTTCATAGCGCTTGAGCTCTGCCTCAAACTCTTCTTGCAAGGCAAATAAACGCTCTAAGCCACTTTGAGCCTCCGCACTTGGGGCTTGAAAATGCAGGGCACTTAGCCAGTCCACTAAATTTTCTGTATGTTGGCGGACATCCATACGCATATCCGCATAATCCCACTCCAACTCACTGAGCTTTTGATTGAAGCGGTAATGTCGATCTTCTAGTTGTTCTAATTCACTATTTCCTGAATGGTACATCACATACCTCCTTTAATCGGACTCAATAAAATCGGCTTCTTCACTGCTTTCAGTGCTGTTTCTACCGCGTCCGCTGCTCCTCCTGTAAATCCATCTTTCAAATCACTAACGAGGATCGTTGTAGCAAAAGAGCGCATCTTTTCGGATTGACCGCCCAAGGTTACCTGCAAACTCATCCCTTCCAACATCATCAAGGCTTTCTGCGTTGCAATCAAACTTCTGATCGCAATCCGCTCTTGCTCCTTTTTAATCTCTCGATGGAGCTCCTCAATTCGTTCTCTGTCCTCTCCCAGGATCTCTAACATCTTTTTCTCCTACTTATGAAAAATCAAAGGCCGTCGCTTGTCCCTTGTCCAAGTCCACCAATTGAGCTGATGCAGCCTCCAGCTGACCTGCCAAATCTGACAAGCGAGTGGAATAGGCCTTTGCTTGGGCGAGGTTCTCCGCCTCTACCGCTTGGTCCCAACAAGCATCCATGGAGAACTCTCCTAATAGTTGCTCCACTTCTGCGTCTGTTAAAAATTGGGCCATGCTGTGGGCCATTTGTGACACCTCAGCGACCTTATGAGAAACCGTCTCCTTGGCCTCTTCCAGCTTATCCTTGACTTCTGCCTCAAAGGCAGTTGCTTGCGCTGAAGCATTCTGCGCTACTGCCAACACCAATTCCTCCCGCAATTGAATGGTCTGGGTCCCAGACGCGCTCGCTAGTTGCTGATGGAGGCTAGAAATGCTTGGCTTTTCCTGCCCATACATGGAGACCACCGAAGCAGATGATGGCTGATTTTCTGAAGTGAAAGTTTCCCGATCTCGTTGGGGCATTTCAATAATTTTCTGTGCCTGATCTTGTCTTCCTTGCACGTCACCTTCTAACTCCATTTGAGATGGCCTCCTTTCCTGGATTTGTTTTTTCGTTTCCTATAACTGAAAAGGGATCATAACCCTTCAGCTACAGGCAGATTCACACACTATAGGGTAACATAAAATAGCTCGGAATGCTATAAAAATAACACAATTTCTGAAAAAAAGTCTAATTTTTTATGAAAAAACGAGTTTTAGACCCAAATAGCAAAAATCCCCCACTCTTACGAGTGAGGGATAGCTGATAAACATCAGTTGTTCCTTGGCGTCTTATTTACGACGTCCTGGACGTTCCTTGTAACCATAGTAAGCATCTTCGATGATTTCTTGCATATGGTCTACCATTGGAAGACGTGGGTTGGCTGGTGAACATTGATCTTCGTAAGCAAGGAAGGCCAATTCACGAGAATGTTTCTTCCATTCTTTTTCATCGATGCCTTGTGCTTTGAAGTTCATTTCGATACCACAGCGTTCACCGAGTTCGTATACAGCTTTTGCGTAAGCTTCAACGGCTTCTTCTGGAGTAGAGCATGGAAGTCCTAGCATACGAGCGATATCTTGGTATTTTTCATCTGCACGGTAGTAGTTGTACTTAGGCCATGTAGCTGTCTTAGCTGGGCGTGTACCGTTGTAGCGGATAACGTATGGAAGCAAGATGGCATTGGTCCGTCCGTGGATGGTGTGGAATTGCGCACCGATCTTGTGGGCCATTGAGTGAGAAATACCGAGGAAGGCATTGGCGAAGGCCATACCTGCGATGGTTGACGCATTGTGCATCTTTTCGCGTGAATGGAAGTCCGCATTCTTGACTGAGCTTTCCAAGTTTTCAAAGACAAGTTTGATAGCTTGAAGGGCAAGACCATCTGTGAAGTCGCTAGCCATTTGTGATACGTAAGCTTCTGTCGCGTGCGTCAAAACGTCCATACCAGTATCAGCCGCAACAGATCCAGGAACTGTCAATACCAAGGCAGGGTCTACGATGGCAACCGTTGGAGTCAATGAGTAGTCTGCGATTGGGTATTTACGGTTGTTTGCTTTATCAGAGATAACGGCAAATGGTGTTACTTCAGATCCTGTACCAGATGTTGTTGGAATAGCGATGAATTTGGTCTTCTTACCAAGCAATGGGAACTTGAAGGCACGTTTACGGATATCCATGAATTTTTGAACCAAGTCACGGAAGTCCACTTCTGGTTGTTCGTAGAAGAGCCACATTACTTTAGCCGCATCCATTGGAGATCCACCACCGAGAGCGACAATGGTATCTGGTTTGAAGGCACGCATGATCTCTGTACCACGTTCAACGGTTGTGATATCTGGATCTGGTTCTACGTCTGCAAAGATTTGGTAAACCACCTTGTTGCGACGAAGGTCAAGCTGTTCGATGATGCGATCAAGGAAACCAAGCTCTACCATAGCGTGGTCTGTAACGATCATGACACGTTCAACGTCACGACATTTTTGTAGGTATTCAATTGAATCACGTTCAAAGTATGTTTTTGAAGGTAGTTTCATCCATTGCATGTTATTTCTCCGGCGTCCGACTTTTTTGATATTCAAGAGGTTGATGGCACTAACGTTGTCCCCAACAGAGTTGCGTCCGTAAGAACCACATCCAAGTGTCAATGATGGCAAGAAGGCATTGTAAACATCCCCGATACCACCGAAAGTCGAAGGAGAGTTGCAGATGACACGAATGGCTTTAACTGCTTTACCAAATTCTTTGGTCAATTCTTCATCTGCTGTATGGATGGCTGCTGAGTGACCAAGACCGTTGAATTCAACCATTTGGCGTGCTTTGTTAATTCCGTCTTCACGGCTTTCAGATTTCAAGACAGCGATGACTGGTGACAATTTTTCACGAGTCAAAGGCTCTTTTTCACCAACTTCTTTACATTCTGCAGCAAGGATATTGGTTCCTTCTGGGACTGAGAAGCCAGCTTGTTCAGCGATCCATGCTGCTGGTTTCCCAACGATGTCCGCATTCAATTTCGCACCCGCACAGTTTTTGCTGTTAGCTTTTACGCCGAAGCAGAACTCTTCAAGAAGGGCTTTTTCTTTTTTGTTAACAAAGTAAGTGTGGTAAGATTTGAATTCTTCAACAAACTCATCGTAGATTTCTTTATCGATGATGACCGCTTGTTCAGACGCACAGACCATTCCGTTGTCAAATGATTTTGACATGACGATATCGTGTGCAGCTTGGCGGATGTTAGCTGATTTTTCAACATAAGCAGGAACGTTACCTGCACCTACCCCAAGAGCTGGCTTCCCACATGAGTATGCCGCTTTCACCATGGCATTCCCACCGGTCGCAAGGATAGTCGCAATCCCTTCGTGGTTCATAAGAGCACTGGTTGCTTCCATAGATGGTTGCGTGATCCATTGCACACAGTTTTCAGGAGCTCCTGCTTTAATCGCTGCATCGCGGACGATTTGTGCCGCATGCGCAGATGATTCTTGAGCGGATGGGTGGAAGGCAAAGACGATAGGGTTCCGTGTCTTCAAGGAGATCAATGCTTTAAAGATGGCTGTTGAAGTTGGGTTTGTTGTAGGAGTGATCCCGCAAACGACTCCGACTGGCTCAGCAATAAGGGTCAAACCAGTGACATCATCTTCTTGAATGACACCAACTGTCTTGGTGTGACGCATGTTGTTTACAACGTGCTCACAAGCGAACAAGTTCTTAGTCGCCTTGTCTTCAAAGACTCCACGACCAGTTTCTTCATATGCATGAAGAGCAAGCTCACCGTGTGCGTCAAGAGCCGCTACAGATGCTTTCGCCACAATGTAGTCTACTTGCTCCTGATCCAATTTGCGCATTTCTTCAAGCGCTACGAGTGCTTTTTGCACCAACTCGTCTACGTGTTTTTCAGCAGCGAGTTTCTTTTCTTCAGGTGAGAGAGTTTTTTTATCAGCCATTTGATGCTTTCCTCCAATGTTTGAAACCCTTATCCTTTTCCGGAACTTTTTCTTGTTTTCAGAAACTTTCAAGAATAGTGTAAGAAATTTCGATTTGTTAATTATTTCACAATATTATTGTACTCTATTTTAAGATTTTTGTAAACACTTCCAGGCAACTTTCACAAAGAATTTTTTGTAGTTTGTGAAATTTTTATCAAATTAAACGCAATTGCAGGACTTTTCTGATTATATTGTGAAAAAAATATTAAAAAAATTTTTTCTTCACAAAGTAAAATTTTCAATCTGTTTTTGTAAGCGTTTTCTTAATCTTACTAAAAAAAGCAGCTCTTTACAAGTAAAAAGTTGCTTTTGTTCTCTTTTGTTAGCATTTGTTTTATTGCAATTTCAAAAAAGTCTTTCTATTTCTTAACTGGACCTTTTTCCGCTTTATCAAGGGCTTCCTTGACGGTTTGGGCATAGAGTTCGCCACCATTGGTTTCCATATTGAAGTGAACAGAGTCTGTTCCCACCCAAATGTTTGGATTTTCAACAGCTACTTGGTACCAATCTGCAATGGTAATAAAATCATACTTCTTGGCTAATTCCAACTCATAGAGACGAGTTTGGACCGATTCGCTAGACTCGTCGTTGGCATAACGACCATCATATGGTGTCACAAGAATCAAGCGACGACCTTTTGGAAGTTTTTCAACATACTGATCCAGCAACTCTTTGTAATTGCTAACAGTATTAGTTCCTAGGGCAATGACGACATTTTTCAATAAGACCTTATTAGAAATATCAGTCTCAAAGACCTTCATTCCATTTTCCAACTGACGGCTTACCACTGCATCGATCTGGATGCCAGGGATCGCTTTGGTTAGGTAGTCTTGTGCTCTCAAGTTAACCGAATCACCGATCATGGTCACACCATTTGAGACGTTATAGTCTGTTGCCGTCGCATTGTCCACCTGCGTCCGTGTGACCTGCATTTTGCTGTCTGCTTGATTGAGACCACTCACTACCAAACTCTCATCAAAAGCTCCGACTGTTGGTGCAAAGGCAGAGATCCCGATCATCAAGAGAGCTAATGGAATCATGAGGTAAAAGATCGGCTTGGTCAAAAAGCTAAGATCCATCTTCATACCAAAGACACGAGGCTCCTTGCCTGCAATGGTTGGCTCCAAAATATAGAAGGACAGAGCCGTTAGAATCAAGGAAACGATCGTCGTCACAAGGGCTGCCATCATATTTCCCAAATGTTGAGAGAAGATGATAAAGAAAGGCCAGTGGAAAAGATAGACACCGTAACTAGTATCTGCCAAGAAATTGAGGATGGCTGGTTCTTTTTTATCTGGCGTCTTCTCATGGAGAATGCGGGCCGACAGAATCATGGCACAAGCTGCGATTGTCGCTGCTAAAAAGCCAAACAGATAGGTCCACAAGCTATCAAATGGTAAGAAAAGACTGAGCACAAACAAGAAGGCAAAGCTTCCACCCAAGACTGACAAGGTCTTTTTCATACTCCAAGACTGCACCAGCTTTGTAAAGTTCGGGCTGACATTGGCAATCCCTGTCACCGTTGCTAGGCATGATCCCGCAAAGAAGGGGAAGATGTGAGTGAAGCTAGAAAAATAGATAGTAGAGAAATTAGCTGTCAGAAAGGCGCGGATGAACATGGACAAGAAGGTGAAGAGAAAGAGCCCGCTGGATGCCAGGAAGAGCATACCTCGGTACTTTCCAACTGTCTTAGCCCGCTTAGCCAAGAACCATGCCAAAAGTGCCCAGAGCACATAGTAATGCACTTCTAGAGCCAAACTCCAGGTATGAAGGAAGAGATGCGGAATGAAGTTACTTTCGTAACTACCACCCGTTGCCATCTCAAAGAAATTGGTCACAAAACCGAAGACCGCCGCAATCTGAGTCCCAATACCAGCCACGTAGTCCCGTTGGACCATAAAGGTAAAGGGCATCACGACCAAGATCATAAAGACAAGGGGTGGTACGATCCGGTAAAAGCGCCGTTTCAAGAATGCCAGGTAGTCGATTCCTTGCTTGCGCGCAAATTCATCGATCAAGAGCGCTGTAATCAAAAATCCTGAGAAGGTGAAGAAAATATCTACCCCAATGAAGCCTCCAGGAAAGGCTTTTTGGAAGAAATGGTAAAGCAATACCAATAAGAGTCCTGTAACACGGACTAGTGAAAACCATTTAATGCGCATTTTGATAAATCCCCTGCTTGAATGTTCCTTTGTATACGACGTTGGCTTCTGTGGTTAAGGTGCCTTTGCCCTCCGGCTGGCCATTAACAAACTGCCCTTCATAGGTCCAGCCATCCTTGGACTTGAACTTTCCATAGCCACTAAAAGAGCCGTTGACGAGGTTACCTGTATAGGTATCCCCATTTTTAAAGGTGACGGTCCCCTTGCCATTCATCTTGCCACGGACCAAACTTCCGTCGTAACGGATCGCCCCCTTATCCAAGGTCAAAACGCCCTGACCTGGAATGGCTGAAAGGAAAACCAGCAAAGCAGATAGAATAATCACGACTAATGCTGCTATTTCTAAATTTTTTCTTGTCAGATAGACCTTATAAGTCTCATAAAATTCTTTCATATTCTGTATTCTCTCACATATCAAACTCTTAGGAAGTTGCTAACTGATCTAACCAAGCCTTACAGCCGCTCAGGACTCTGGAATAGGTCTCTTCGAAATCTCCTGTGTACCATGGATCTGGAACACTTTCTCCTGCAAAGAGATGAATCTTGTGCTCTGTTCCAGGCGGTGCCATTCGTTTGAGGTCAGCCACATTGTTTTCATCCATCCCTAAGATCAGGTCAAAGGTATGAAAATCTTGGTCACTGATTTGAAGGGATGTTTTAGACACATCATAGGGTACGCCATGACTGCGAAAAATCTTTTGAGTCCCTTGGTGAATAGGGTTCCCGTGCTCCCAGTTAGAAGTGGCACGGCTCTCAATCTCATACTGGTTGGTCAAATCCTTCATGACAAACTCTGCCATGGGGCTCCGACAAATATTTCCTAAACACACAAATACGATTTTTTTCATGACAGCACCTCCTTTCTATTATAACAGAATGTAAGAAAAATATAATCTGCTAAAATTATAATTTTGAGGCAAGATGAAAAAAGCCTGTCCACCGTTGAGGTGGGCTGACTTTCTTTTTTTATTCAGGCAGGATGATCTGAAGGGCTGGCCATTTTCGTTTCCAATCTTTCTTCCGCATCCGCTCTGTATAAACCGCCAAACGCTCGGGACTAGCTAAAAAATGTGGAGTTGGCTGAACGATGAGGTCTTCGATATCCTTTGTCCCATAAGGGAGAAAGAGCTCTAGCTGACCCTCTTTCCTTAAGCGAACTGCAAGTGCCGTACACTGCTCGGGGTATTTAGAAACCGCGTCACAAGCACTGCGATAAGGAGCCGTCCCCGGACTATGCTGGTGCATATAGACTTGATTTTTCACTTCCCAAGCGTACTGGGGATAGGTCTTCTTTAATTCCTGCTCGATCTGCAGAGTCTCCTCATAACTGATCGTAGGGTCATAAAAGACCAGATCCAGATCTGTCGTCGCATCAAACCCTGGTTTTCCAGAGAGCTGGTTCCAGATGAAATTTCGCACCGCGCCCGCCGCTAACCAGGCATCTGCCAAGTTGAGATCTCGAATAATGGCCAAGACAGTCATCATCTCCGGATCGGCTTGGATTTGTTCCACTATTGCTTCTTCCGTCAGCATCTTCTTCTAGTCTCCATTATAGGGATAACCCAGGTGTTCATAAGCCTTGCGGGTCGCCACGCGCCCTGTCCGGGTCCGCATGATAAAGCCTTTTTGAATCAAGTAAGGCTCATACATATCTTCTACGGTCTCTCGCTCTTCGGCAATATTGACCGATAAAGTTCCAAGGCCAACCGGGCCACCGCCGTACATCTCAATCATGGTGCGCAGGATCTTTTGATCGACATAGTCCAGTCCTTCATGGTCCACATCCAGCATAGAGAGGGCCTTGTCGGTAATGGTATCGTCAATCAAGCCATCGCCCATGATCTGGGCAAAATCACGCACCCGCTTAAGCAGACGGTTGGCAATCCGAGGAGTTCCCCGACTACGAAGAGAAAGTTCTTCGGCAGCCTCGTGGGTAATCTCCATCTCAAAGATCTCGGCGGTCCGCTCGACAATCTCTGTCAGATCATCTTGCTCATAGTATTCCATGTGCCCCGTAATCCCAAAGCGAGCGCGCAAGGGATTGGACAGCATCCCAGCTCGAGTCGTCGCCCCAATCAGAGTGAAGGGAGGAAGATCCAGGTGGACACTCCGGCTAGTCTCGCCAGCACCAATCATAATGTCGATGTAAAAATCTTCCATGGCGCTGTATAGCACTTCTTCGACTGACATAGGCAGACGGTGGATCTCATCGATAAAGAGGACATCGCCCGGCTCTAAGTCATTAAGGATGGCTACTAAGTCACCAGCCTTTTCAATGACAGGACCGGAAGTCTGCTTGAGATTGACACCCAGTTCATTGGCAATGACAAAGGCCATGGTGGTTTTCCCAAGCCCCGGAGGGCCAAAAAGAAGGACATGATCCAGCGCTTCATCCCGAAGCTTAGCCGCCTCAATAAAGATTTTCAGCTGGTCCTTGACCTTATCTTGACCAATATATTCATGTAAATATTGCGGGCGCAACGTCCGTTCAACGGCCTCTTCATCGCCCATGATTTCATTGTCTAAAATTCTACTCATACAGTCTATTATAGCAAAAAATGATACCTTCGGTACCATAAATAGAATGTGTTTTTTAAAGATCTTGATTCTCACTTGCGTTCATTAGAAAAAGTTGAAAGGTTGCCCTCATCGCCAACCTTTCTTTTTATTATACGGTCCCTTCTTCATCTATCGCTCACCATTTCACTTTATAATTATTTCCTTTAATGATAAAATTAAAGCAACAACGTTTAGGAGGTAAATTTATGTTTACTAAAACAAAGAAGATCCTTTTCGGTTTCTTGGCATTCTTTGCAGTGCTCCTTATTGCGGGATGTCAGTCTTCTCCATCGCAGTCTTCTCAAACAGATAAATCTCCTCAAACAATAAAAGCACCACAAGATCTTACAAAGGATCAACAAGGAACTTGGAAATGGACTGACCAACAAATGACCATTCAAAAAGTATTCCTAGCTTCTAATATCAAAAAACTAGCCGCCGTACTAATGCTTGATGACTTCGATAAGGTTAAGATGACGATGACTATTAAAGATAAAACCGTTGAATTGAAGTACCATTTTGATTACAGAGAACTGTATGAGGATCAAGCATTTGCAACAGGAGAGAACAAAGCGAATTATGAATCGTATTTAAAAAATAAAACTGCTGAATTTAAGAACTACATTCCAAATTTGAAACATACAAAGATTACTCTTGACGAACCTAATTATGCCTATGATTACTCTCTAACTGGAGAAATCGATACGCAGAAACATACTATTACGTTCCCTGAAACACCTACATTTTTAAGTAGAATTGTTATGGGAACCACGTATAACTCGCTTGTACCAATTACTTATACTTACACCGTTGAAGGTAACCAAATAACACTTTATGCTGAAGGTAAAGATGAACAAAGTCATTTTAGAGTAATACGTCTTCGTTTCAATTACGTAGGAGACAATCATTAGAAGGAGTGATCAATCATGAACAATATGAAAAAAAGTTCCCTATGGATGTTTTCCCTTCTTGCTCTTCTATTTGTATCAGGATGTGGGCAACAGAAACAACAGCAACAGAAACAGCAAACAACCGCTGAGACTACAGCAGTTGCAGAAACTACCACAGTAGCACCGACCCCAGTCTCACTCGAAGGAGACTGGAAAGCTGTAGATTTTAGAGATACAGTAGAACGTACTTTCTTAATTTATTATGATGATGCTAATAGTCGATTAAAGGTTACTGAAGCCTTCCAAGATATCGTTCCGACTCTAAAAATTACAGGAACAGATGTAACTTATTCTTATAGTGCAGATATGAATAAGTATATTGATTTTTATGCTGAACAGAATAAAGATAAATATCCTACAAAAGAAGAAGCTACTGCCATCCTTCTAGGCGTAAGAGAAAAGAAATTTGGAAGTTTTAAACATCAAACTGGAACGTTTGATAACGATACAAAAGTGTTAACTGCAACGTTAAATGATGGGGTTTTAAACGAGAATGCAAAAACGATCGTATTCCCTGAAGTGCCAAACATCTTTGGAGTTCTACCACTTTATATAAATTCTACAGACGTACCAATTACTTATCACTACGAATTGAATGGTGACATCCTTACAATTTACGCTGAAAAAACATTCGAAGAAACAGGAGCACATCTCGTTTATCCAATGAAATTCAAGAAAGTTTCAGATCCTAAAACTAATTAAATAGCTCACTGAGAGTGGGACAGAAATCGGTAATTCGTTAGAATTCGATTTCGTCGTCCCACCTCCGCACAGTTGAGTAGGGCTGTAAAAGCTGATGAAATCAGCGTA
>JAWGXY010000004.1:0-44979 GCA_032572035.1 Streptococcus parasanguinis | reverse complement strand
GCTGATTTCATCAGCTTTTACAGCCCTACTCAACTGTGCGGAGGTGGGACGACGAAATCGAATTCTAACGAATTACCGATTTCTGTCCCACTCTCTCTTTTACGCTTTATTTTAATTTTTCTGTGATTTCTTTAGCAAGTAGGAGTC
This sequence comes from Streptococcus parasanguinis, assembly GCA_032572035.1. Taxonomy (GTDB): domain Bacteria; phylum Bacillota; class Bacilli; order Lactobacillales; family Streptococcaceae; genus Streptococcus; species Streptococcus parasanguinis_AB. The sequence continues at coordinate 44,832 of JAWGXY010000004.1, read as the reverse complement.
CCAATCGATAGTCTTTATTGATGGCATGGATGACATCGTTGATATTGTCGGCCTCTTGGATTTTTTCTTTGATGCTATCTTTGAAAGCTTGATCTTTCAAAAGTTGCTCTTGTAAGAGCCGTTGTAGTTTTTCTCTTTCGTACTTGTTAAATAAAAAGAGGATCACTAAACTGATGAGGATTAAGATGTAAACGGTTTGATTCATAGATTTCTCCTGTATATAAAGGATCTGAAAATGTAGAGAATGAAGGGCATTGGGCATGAGAAAAGGAGTGAGAAAGAACTAAATTGAATCGCATTTAGTTTCTCCTCTCACTCCCATAAGAGATGTTCTACTTATCAATCATTAGATAAGAAATTACATTTTCTCAGGTGCATCGACACCAAGTAAGCGAAGAGCTTCTTTTAAGACTACTGCTGTTGAGTAGCTAAGAGCAAGACGGCTTTCGCGTTCTGGGCTTTCATCCAAGATACGAGTGTGTGCATAGTATTTGTTGAAGGCTTGAGCCAAGTTGATAGCATATTTTGCGATCAAGGATGGATCATAGTTTTCAGCAGCACGTTTGACAACACGAGAGAAGTCTTGGAGAAGCTTGATGATTTCCCAGCTTTCAGGATCGCTCAAGCTGTATGTCGCATCTGTAGATGGTGTGAAGTTGGCTTTGCGAAGGATGGATTGGATACGAGCGTAAGCATATTGAACGTAAGGGCCAGTTTCTCCTTCGAAGGATACCATGGCTTCGAGGTCGAAGTCATACCCATTGCGGCGGTCTGTCTTCAAGTCGTAGAATTTAACCGCACCAACACCGACTGCATGTGCCACTTCTTCCTTGTTTTCAAGTTCAGGATTCTTTTCTTCGATCTGAGCTTTGGCACGAGAGATGGCTTCTTGAAGAGTTGGTTCGAGAAGGATGATATTTCCTTTACGAGTTGATAATTTTTGGCGGTTTTTTGTCACCAAACCAAAGTCAACGTGAACCATATCGTCGCTCCAGTCAAATCCCATTTTCTTCAAAACAGCTTTCAACTGACGGAAGTGGTTGGATTGTTCTTGACCTACAGCATAGATGTTTTTCACAAAGTTGTAAGTCCGTGCACGGTAGATAGCGGTTGCGATATCACGAGTGATATAAAGAGTGGCACCGTCTGATTTCTTAATCATAGCTGGTGGAAGGTTGACATCATCGAGCTCAACGATGCTAGCTCCCTTAGACTCTTTCAACAAGCCTTTTTCTTCAAGAATTTGGACAGCTTCATCCATCTTGTCATTGTAGAAAGCTTCTCCGTTTAAGCTGTCAAATTCAACACCGAGGAGTTTGTAGATACGGTTGAATTCTACCAAGCTTTCGTCACGGAACCATTGCCACAACTCAGTCGCTTCTGGATCTCCATCTTCCAGTTTCTTGAACCAGAGACGTCCTTCTTCATCAAGCTCAGGATCGTTTTCGATTTCAGCGTTGATCCGAACGTAAAGTTTTAGCAATTCATCGATTGGATTGGCTTCGACAGCTTCCTTGCTACCCCATTTTTTGTAGGCTACCATCAAGAGACCGAACTGTTTACCCCAGTCTCCCAAGTGGTTGATTTTAATGGTGTTGTAGCCCATTTTGCGGAAGATGTTTGAAAGAGCATCCCCGATAACGGTTGAGCGCAAGTGACCAACTGAGAATGGTTTTGCAATATTTGGACTTGAAAGGTCGATGGTAATGTTTTGGCCATGACCTTCGTCTTGTTGACCGTAGTCTGCACCTGCTTCGATGACGGATTTGATTACCTGATCAGAGATCTTAGATTTGTCTAAGAAGAAGTTCACGTAAGGTCCAGTTGCAACGACTTTTTCGAAGGCACTTTGGTCGATCTTTTCAGCAATGTCTGCAGCGATTGCTTGAGGAGCCTTGCGTTCCACTTTTGCAAGTGAGAAGGCTGGAAAAGCAATGTCACCAAGATCAGATGATTTTGGTTGTTCAAGCAAATTTAAAATAGCATCTTGGTCAAGAGAGTCAATCACTTTGGCCAATTCACTAGCAATGAGTTCTTTATTGTTCATATTAGCTCCTTAGTCCTTTTAACTATTATTTTAACACAATTCTGAGCGAATTTTCAATTTTTTTGGTATAATTTAAAGTATATTTATTCAAAAGTGGAGGTCCAATGAAAAAGACAGAACGTCACCTTTTGATTCAACAAATGATTCGAAATGAAAAATTGTCGACTCAAAAAGAGATTCAGGATCGGTTAGAAGCAAAAGGAATTGCTGTAACGCAAACAACTCTGTCACGAGATTTGCGCGATCTGGGTCTAGTCAAGGTGAAACGAAAAGACCAGTTGTATTATATTTTGCCAAATGAGCCTGAGGTGGCAGAGATTTATATTATGTTGTCCAGCCATGCCAAGTCGGTCTCACGAGCAGAATTCACTTTGGTTTTGCGGACAGAACTAGGAGAAGCAGCTCTCTTGGCCAATGGTGTAGATGAAATGTCAGATGAGCGTATTTTGGGAACAGTAGCAGGGGCCAATACCCTCTTGATTGTCTGCCGTGACCAAGAGGCAGCCATTGAAATTCAAAATGAAATTTTAGGGATGATGCAGTAATCAAGCCCCGTTGGAGAGAAAGAGAGATGTCAAAAGGAGGAAGATAGTGAGCTATCTACTCCTGTTTTCATCTATGGGGCTTGCGTCAGAAAATGATGCAAGAGTAAGGAATAAAGAAGTATGGCAGTAGAGAAAATATCCCCTGGAATGCAGCAGTATCTAGATATCAAAAAAGACTATCCGGATGCCTTTTTGCTGTTTCGAATGGGAGATTTTTACGAATTATTTTATGAAGATGCAGTGAATGCAGCTCAAATTTTAGAGATTTCCTTAACCTCACGGAATAAAAATGCAGAGAATCCAATTCCTATGGCGGGTGTTCCCTACCACTCGGCCCAGCAGTATATTGATGTTCTTATTGAACAGGGGTATAAGGTCGCGATTGCAGAACAAATGGAAGACCCCAAAGAAGCCAAGGGGGTCGTTAAGCGTGAAGTCGTACAGGTGATTACGCCGGGTACAGTGGTGGATTCGACCAAGCCAGATAGTGAGAATAACTTCCTGGTTGCCTTGGATCGTTCAGGGAATGAGTATGGGCTAGCCTATATGGATCTGGTAACAGGGGAGTTTCAGGTGACGACCCTCAATGACTTCACTATGGTTTGTGGAGAAATCCGCAATTTACGTGCGCGTGAGGTGGTCCTGGGTTATGAGTTGCCAGAACAGGAAGAGCGTGTGTTTATTAGCCAGATGAATCTTTTGCTGTCACATGTAGAGACGGCGCTTGACGATGTTCAACTCTTAGGGGATCAGTTGAGTGAGCTCGAAAAGAAAACGGCTGGAAAACTTCTCCAGTATGTCCACCAGACACAAATGCGGGAATTGAGTCACCTCAAAAAAGCCCATCATTATGAGATTTGCGATTTCTTGCAGATGGACTTTGCGACCAAGGCTAGTCTGGATCTGACAGAGAATGCACGGACTGGGAAGAAACATGGTAGCTTGTATTGGTATTTGGATGAAACCAAGACGGCCATGGGCGGTCGTTTGTTGCGGTCCTGGATTCAGAAACCCTTAGTCGATTTGAAACGGATTCGAGAGCGCCAGGACATCATTCAGGTCTTTATGGATCAATTCTTTGAACGGAGCGATTTGACCGACAGCCTCAAAGGGGTCTATGACATTGAACGCTTAGCGAGTCGGGTTTCCTTTGGTAAGATCAATCCTAAGGATCTCTTGCAGCTAGGAGATACTCTGGGGCATGTGCCGACGATCAAGTCGATTCTACTGGGAATTGGTGATCCGGTCTTAGATGTCTTGATTGCACGCTTGGATGAACTTCCTGAGTTGCACCGCTTGATTACCTCAGCTATTGCTCCGGAAGCGTCTGCTGTTATTACGGAGGGAAATATCATCCGAACTGGGTTTGACGAGCAATTGGACCAGTACCGTGTCGTTCTTCGGGATGGTACTGGTTGGATTGCTGAGATTGAAGCCAAGGAGCGCGAAGCCAGTGGCATTACAGGTCTAAAGATCGATTACAACAAGAAGGATGGCTACTATTTCCATGTCACCAATTCTCAATTGAGTCACGTTCCTGCCCACTTTTTCCGCAAGGCGACCTTGAAAAATTCGGAACGCTTTGGTACGGAGGAATTGGCACGTATCGAAGGAGATATGCTAGAGGCGCGTGAGAAGTCTGCTAATTTGGAATATACGATTTTTATGCGGATTCGGGAAGAAGTTGGCAAGTATATCCAACGTCTGCAACAATTAGCTCAGGCGATTGCGACGGTTGATGTTTTACAAAGTCTAGCCAGTGTCGCTGAGTCGCAACAGTTGAATCGTCCCCTCTTTCATGAAGAACGACGAATCGCGATCGACAAAGGTCGCCATCCGGTTGTTGAGAAAGTGATGGGAGCCCAGTCCTATATTCCTAATAGCATCTTTATGGATGAAGAACGAGATATTCAGCTGATTACTGGGCCAAATATGAGCGGGAAGTCTACCTATATGCGCCAATTGGCGATCATTGTGATTCTTGCCCAGATTGGCTCCTATGTTCCAGCGCAAAAGGCCGAGTTGCCAATCTTTGATGCGATTTATACTCGGATCGGAGCTGCTGATGACCTGGTATCGGGTCAGTCTACCTTTATGGTGGAAATGATGGAAGCCAATCACGCCATTCGCAAGGCAACACCCCAGTCCTTGATTTTGTTTGATGAGTTGGGACGGGGAACGGCGACTTATGATGGGATGGCTCTCGCCCAATCCATCATCGAATACATTCACGATCGCACGGGTGCCAAAACCTTGTTTGCAACCCATTACCATGAGTTGACGGCTCTCTCAGAGACCTTGTCCCGTTTGGAAAATGTTCATGTTGCGACCTTGGAGCGAGATGGTCAGGTTACCTTCTTGCACAAGATTGAACCCGGCCCAGCAGATAAGTCTTATGGGATTCACGTGGCCAAGATCGCTGGTTTGCCAGAAGAATTATTGAAGCGGGCGGATGCGATTTTGACCAAGCTCGAAGGACAAGCCCAGCAAGTACCGCTTGCGGATGCAACTCCTAAAAAGGAAGTGTCTTCGCAGGTTGCTGAACAAATGTCCCTCTTTGAGGAAGTGACAGAAAATACAGTGATCACAGAATTGAAAAATCTGGATCTCTACAATATGACTCCGATGGAAGTCATGATGGCAGTCGCCGAATTGAAAAAGAAATTGTAAAAAGAAGATCCTCGTAATAGCGAGGATCTTCTTTTAGTGCTTAGCAATGCTTTGATTGATTTCTTGAACTTGTTTTTTATAAAAATGATGGGAGACCAACCAGATGATCACGTAAACGAGGGTGAATTCGACAACGAGTGAGAGGTAAAATCCGAGTCGTGCTGGAAACCAGCCGGCCAAGGTAGCCAGGGGAATAAAGCCAAGTAACATAAGTAGGTAATGGCTCAGAGTAGCCCGTAAGAGGCTCCAGTCTTTTTGAAAGAGGAGACTTCCGAAGCTAAAGAGGACCCCAATCGCCCCCCAAACGAGGACACAATAGAGCATGACCAGTGAGCCGTGAACATGATGCAAGAACATCCAGCGGCCGACTGCAGAGTTGGGACTTAAGGGAAGGTACAACTCAGGTGAGAAGAGATAGGAAAAGAAGATGGATAGGATGAGCCCAATGAGAATGCCTTTCAGGGCGTCAGAAAAAGATTGTTTTAGCATGATAATTTCTCCTTAATGGCTTTCAAGTAACGACGGGAGGAGTAGGTCAGACTCCCGTTTTTAAGATAGATTTGCACGGATCCCCCACTGGTAAAGTGCAGGTGATCGATTTCTTTTGTGTTGATAATTTCAGATTGGGAAATTTTGAGAAAGCAGGTCGGCAAGTCTTCAGATAGCTGATAGAGTGGTCCAGTCAGAATAAATTGATCTGTCATGGTCTCACCAATTACTTGCCGATTTTCAATGTAAAAACGTTGGAATAGCTGGCTTTCGATCAGATAAGCTTCCCCATCCTTTTTGGCACGTAAGCGCCCTTTTTGATCCAATTCTTCCACAAAGTCACGGATTTTCTCTACACGCGCAGACAGTGCAGGTGCTGTGATCATCACTTCTTCTTCTTGGAAGTGGGAATCAATGTGTACTTCAACTTTCATAAGATATTTTCTCCCTCCTTTGGGTAAAGTCGGTTGGCCTGCTAGCCCGGCTCCTTCTTTACACTACTATTAAACACTTTTTCCAAAGGGAAGACAAGGGGATTTGTTTATGTGGTCGTTTTCTTTGCCTATGCGGTTTTTAAGGAAAAAGATGGGGCCAGCCTCTATTTTTTAAGAAAGGGAGTCTTGTGGATCTGTGGTATAATAGAGCTACATGTATCGGCGAAAAAATAGGTAAAGGAGCAGACATGTCACAGATTATTGAATTGCCAGAAGTCCTAGCCAATCAGATTGCGGCAGGTGAAGTGATTGAACGACCTGCTAGCGTGGTCAAGGAATTGGTTGAAAACTCGATCGATGCTGGAGCTAGCCAGATCGTTGTTGAAATCGAAGAAGCGGGATTGAAGTCGATTCGGATTACAGACAATGGGGAAGGAATTGCGCACGATGAGGTCGCTTTAGCCCTCCGTCGACATGCGACCAGTAAGATCAAAAGTCAAGCGGATCTCTTTCGTATTCGAACGCTTGGTTTTCGTGGTGAGGCCATGCCTTCCATTGCTTCTGTCAGTATTCTAACTCTTCTAACGGCGCAAGAAGGAGCTGCCCACGGGACCAAATTGGTCGCAAAGGGTGGCGAAATTGAGGAGTTGAAGCCAGCGACAAGCCCTGTCGGGACCAAGATCACAGTGGAAGATCTCTTTTTTAATACACCTGCTCGTCTCAAGTATTTAAAGAGCCAGCAGGCAGAGCTATCCCATATCGTGGATATTCTCAATCGCTTGAGCTTGGCCCATCCTGAGATTGCCTTTACCTTGATCAATGATGGAAAAGAAATGACCAAAACAGTGGGGACGGGTAATCTCCGACAAGCGATTGCGGGTGTCTATGGACTTGCGTCTGCAAAGAAGATGGTGGCCATTGAAAATCGCGATCTGGACTTTGAAGTGACGGGCTTTGTGTCTTTGCCTGAATTGACTCGTGCCAATCGCAATTACATCAGTCTCTTTATCAACGGCCGTTACATCAAAAATTTCTTGCTCAATCGAGCTATTTTAGACGGCTACGGCAGTAAACTCATGGTGGGTCGCTTTCCACTTGCGATCATTAATATCCAGATCGACCCTTACTTAGCGGATGTCAATGTTCACCCTACCAAGCAAGAGGTTCGTATCTCCAAAGAACGAGAACTGATGGCCTTGATCTCCCAGGCTATTGCGAATGCTCTAAAAGAGCAAGACTTGATCCCAGATGCTCTAGAAAATCTAGCCAAGTCGACCATTCGCCGAACAGAAAAGCCAGTGCAGACAACCCTGCCTTTAAAGGAAAATCGCCTCTATTATGATCGAGAAAGTCAAGATTTCAAGCTTCGACCAGAAGTGGCAGATCCTCAACGGTCTCTAGCAGATGAGGTTGCTACTGAAGCTAGAAGCCAAGAAAATCCAGTAGAAAAACCGACAAGTGCGATCAAGTTTGCGGAAAGAAAGGCTGCGGTATACGATGAACTGGATCACCCAGAGTTGGATCTGGCTAGTCTAGACAAGGCCTATGACAAGCTGGAGGGAGAGGAAGCATCGACCTTCCCAGAGTTGGAATATTTTGGTCAGATGCATGGGACCTATCTCTTTGCCCAAGGCAATGGAGGCCTCTACATCATCGACCAACATGCGGCCCAAGAGCGGGTCAAATATGAAGAATACCGGGAGAGCATCGGGGATGTGGACGGTAGTCAGCAACAACTGCTGGTGCCTTATATCTTTGAGTTCCCTGCAGATGATCTGATTCGCCTGCAACAGCGCAAGCACCTCCTAGAAGAAGTGGGAGTCTATCTAGAAGAGTACGGAGCTAACCAGTTGATCTTGCGGGAGCATCCTATCTGGATGAAGGAAGAAGAGATTGAGTCGGGTATCTATGAGATGTGTGATATGCTCCTCTTGACCAAGGAGGTGTCCATCAAGAAATACCGGGCGGAGTTGGCTATCATGATGTCCTGCAAACGCTCCATCAAGGCCAATCACACACTGGACGATTACTCTGCACGGGATCTCATCTATCAACTGTCCCAATGTGACAATCCTTATAACTGCCCCCACGGCCGTCCCGTCTTGGTCAACTTCACCAAGTCGGACATGGAAAAGATGTTCCGACGCATTCAGGAAAATCACACAAGCTTGCGGGAGTTGGGCAAGTATTAAATAAAGAATAAAGGAATCTTATGTACGAATACATTAAAGGAATCTTAACGAAAATCACCGCCAAATACATCGTGGTGGAAACAGCTGGAATCGGCTATCTCTTACATGTGGCCAATCCCTATGCTTACTCTGGTAAAATGAATCAAGAGGTGCAAGTCTATCTCCATCAAGTAGTCCGGGAAGACGCTCACCTGCTCTATGGCTTTGCGACCGAAGAAGAAAAACAGCTCTTTCTGAGCTTGATCTCGGTCTCTGGAATTGGCCCAGTCTCAGCTCTGGCCATCATTGCTGCGGATGACAATGCTGGGCTTGTCCAAGCTATCGAAAGCAAGAACATCACCTACTTGACCAAGTTTCCGAAGATCGGCAAGAAAACAGCCCAACAGATGGTCTTGGATCTAGAAGGTAAGATCAATCTTGACCTAGAAGATGCACCGGCTCAGACCAATGCCAAAGTTTCAGAAGAAAACCAAGCCCTTGAAGAAGCTATGGAAGCCATGTTGGCTTTGGGCTACAAGGCAACGGAACTCAAGAAAATCAAGAAATTCTTTGAAGGAACGACGGATACTGCTGAGAACTACATCAAGTCTGCCCTTAAGATGTTGGTGAAATAGGAGAAGAAGATGCCAAAACGTTGTAGCTGGGTTAAGATGAACAATCCTCTCTATGTGGCCTATCATGATGAAGAATGGGGACGACCCCTCCACGATGACCAGGCGCTTTTTGAGTTGCTTTGTATGGAGACTTATCAGGCCGGTCTATCTTGGGAAACGGTTCTCAATAAACGGCAGCCTTTCCGAGAATCTTTTCATGGCTACCACCTTCAATGCGTCGCAGAGATGACGGATGAGGAGTTGGAAGCTTTAATGGATAATCCAGCAATTATCCGCAATCGAGCCAAGATCTTTGCGACACGGGCCAATGCTCAAGCCTTTCTACAAGTCCAGGCAGAGTTTGGCACCTTTGATGCCTATCTCTGGTCTTTTGTCGATGGAAAAACCATCGTCAATGATGTTCCAGATTACCGGCAGGCTCCAGCGAAGACAGCTCTTTCTGAGAAGCTAGCCAAGGACCTCAAAAAACGTGGTTTTAAGTTCACCGGACCAGTCGCAGTTTTATCCTTCCTACAAGCAGTAGGCCTGGTTGATGACCATGAGAATGATTGTGAATGGAAAAACGGTGGTTAGTTAGTATAGGTAACTAGAGTATCTGAGAATATAGAAAAAAGCTGAGAAATTTTTCTCAGCTTTATTTGTTATAGTCAAAGCGAATGACTTGTTCCGTTGCATCTACATGGGCGTGGACTCCGAAGGGGACAATTGCTCTTGGAGTTGCGTGTCCGACATTCAGATTATAGACAATCGGGATATTGCTATCAATGATCTCCAATAGTGCTTCTTTATAGTCGTCATAGAAAGCTTCATCCATAGGTTTTCCGACCAAGAGTCCACTGATGACCTCGAATATACCCGTGTCCTTCAAAGTCCGCAACATCTTTTTGAAGTCTTCAGGATTAGGCTTTTCTTGGCTGGTTTCTAGCAAGAGGATCTTTCCTTCCCAGTCTGACAAGTCAGGGAAAAGTTTGTATTTTTGGCAGAGGTCTGTGCTATCTGCGTGTAGAGAGTTGTCAAAAATATCATAGAGAGACTCAAGACAACCACCGAGGATTTCTCCCTCAAACTGAGCATTGCCTTGTAGTAAGTCAAAAGCTGTATTTGCATGGCTAACACGAGGTGTTCCCAGAGCCTTGGGACTATAATCAGTCCGTTCCTCATACCAAACGTTACTAGGGCGAATTTCTGAGATTTTTCCAGTCTCAATCAATTCTTTAAAGTAGTGGCGGCTATATGGCAACATTTCCTTGTCTAATTCACAAATGTCTGCAAAAAAGGATTGCCCATAAAAAGTCTTGATTCCTAGTTTATGCAACATGAGATGGTTCATGGTCGTATCCGAGAAGCCAAGAAAAATCTTTTGTTTGATAACCTTTTGTAGTTGGTCATTTTCAAAAAGATAAGGTAGCAAGCGATAGGTATCGTTTCCACCGATGGCGCATAGGATCATGTCGATACTATCATCAGAAAAGGCCTGAATCAAATCCTCCGCACGAGCTTCGGGATGTTCTTTGATAAAGTCTAAGCCTTTTAGTGAATGAGGTAAAAAGATAGGATTGAGTCCGAGGTCTTTGAGTCGTTGGACCCCCAAGTCCACTTCGTGCTTGACAAAGTCCTCTCCGATAATCCCACTAGATAAACTTACGATACCAATAGTAGAAACCATATCTCATCCTCCTAGAAATAAATTGATGCTATTGTATCACAAAAGATGAGGGGGAACAACAAGAATTAGAGTCAGAAGAAGGCTTTTAGATCAAGAAAGTAGTAAAAAAGCAACAACTCGATGTGGTTGCTTCAGAATATAGATTAGCTCTATCAACAATAGAAAATAGCCCTTTAGAAGTTGATTGCCACATAGTTAAAACTCTTAGGAATGCTGATGTAATGGTATTTCTAAGAGCTTTTACTTTATACTCTAAGAGAAAAGATTGAAGAAAGTTGTCCAAAAAGGACTTTATCTTCAATCTGATTTTTAAATAATTTAGGAAATTGTGTTAAAATGAAATGAAAATTACGAATAGTATAAGTGGGAGGCACCATGAAGGCAGAAATTATTGCAGTTGGAACAGAAATTCTAACAGGACAAATTGTGAACACCAATGCTCAATTCTTGTCTGAAAAATTGGCTAGTTTAGGGATTGATGTCTATTATCATGTGGCGGTAGGAGATAATGAAGGTCGTCTCTTCTCGACCATTGAGACAGCTTCAAAACGCAGTGATTTGGTGATTTTATGTGGTGGACTTGGGCCAACAGAGGATGATTTGACCAAGCAAACCCTTGCTAAGTTCTTAGGGAAAGAACTGGTTTTTGATCCAACAGCGCTTGCCAAACTCGACACCTTCTTTGCCAGTCGCCCTGATTATGTCCGGACGCCCAATAATGAGCGACAAGCACAAATGATCGCCGGATCAATCCCCCTTCAAAACCGTACAGGTCTCGCGGTTGGAGGTTTGATTGAAGTCGATGGTGTGACCTATGTCGTTCTACCTGGCCCACCAAGTGAGTTAAAACCTATGGTCAATGAACAATTGGTGCCTCATTTGACGACAGGGGAACAGCTCTTTTCTAGAGTTTTGCGCTTCTTTGGGATTGGGGAAAGCCAGCTGGTTACGATCCTAGCAGATATCATTGAAGAGCAGAGTGATCCGACGGTGGCTCCTTATGCCAAGACGGGAGAAGTGACCTTGCGTCTGTCTACAAAGGCGAAGGATCAAGCCTCAGCAGATGCGAAGCTCGATCTCTTAGAAAAGGAAATCTTATCACGCCACACCCTGGACCATCAACCCTTGCATGAGTTGTTTTATGGTTATGGGGATGATAATTCGATGGCCAAGGTGGCCTTTGATCTCTTGAAACGGACTGGTAAGACCATTACAGCTGCAGAAAGCCTGACGGCTGGCCTTTTCCAAGCGACTTTGGCAGATTTTTCAGGTGCATCCAGCATCTTCGCGGGTGGTTTTGTCACCTATAGTCTGGAAGAAAAAAGCAAGATGTTGTCTATTCCAGCTCAAGAGTTAGAGCAACATGGAGTGGTGTCTCATTTTACAGCTCAAGCCATGGCGTCACAGGCCCGTAAGTTAACAGGATCCGATTATGGTGTTAGCCTGACCGGAGTTGCGGGGCCAGATAGTCTAGAAGGGCACCCAGCAGGGACTGTCTTTATCGGACTTGCGACTCCAAATGGAGTGGATAGTGTCCAAGTCAATATCGCCGGACGTAGCCGGACGGATGTCCGCGAAATTGCAGTTCTTCATGCCTTTAATTTGGTGCGCTTGGCTGTATTAAATGGTGAAAATTTGGTATAATGAAGTTTGTGCTAAATGAAGAATAATTCTAAAAATGGATAGGAAATGTGCCTTTCAAATGACGGAAAGCGTCGGTGAGTTGCATGCATTTCCTGTATAGCAAAAAATAGGAGAAAAGAATGGCGAAAAAACAGAAAAAATTAGATGACATCTCTAAGAAATTTGGAGATGAGCGTGAAAAAGCGCTTAATGATGCCCTGAAGTTGATCGAAAAGGATTTTGGTAAAGGATCGATCATGCGTTTGGGCGAACGTGCAGAGCAAAAAGTTCAAGTCATGAGCTCTGGTTCCTTGGCGCTTGATATTGCCTTGGGTGCTGGTGGTTATCCAAAAGGTCGGATCATCGAAATCTATGGCCCAGAATCATCTGGTAAAACAACTGTTGCCCTCCATGCAGTAGCGCAAGCACAGAAAGAAGGAGGCATTGCTGCCTTTATCGATGCCGAGCATGCCTTGGATCCATCTTATGCAGCAGCTCTCGGAGTCAATATCGATGAACTCCTCTTGTCTCAACCAGACTCAGGGGAACAAGGACTTGAAATTGCTGGGAAATTGATTGACTCTGGTGCGGTTGATTTGGTGGTTATCGACTCTGTTGCGGCCTTGGTCCCGCGTGCGGAAATCGATGGAGATATCGGGGATAGCCACGTTGGTTTGCAAGCTCGGATGATGAGCCAAGCGATGCGTAAACTCGGAGCTTCGATCAATAAGACGAAGACCATTGCCATCTTTATCAACCAATTGCGTGAAAAAGTTGGGGTCATGTTTGGGAACCCTGAAACCACACCTGGTGGTCGTGCCCTTAAATTCTATGCTTCGGTTCGTTTAGATGTCCGTGGAAATACTCAAATCAAGGGTACTGGGGACCAAAAAGATACCAACGTTGGTAAGGAAACCAAGATCAAGGTTGTAAAGAACAAGGTAGCTCCTCCGTTTAAAGAAGCCATGGTTGAAATCATGTACGGGGAAGGAATTTCACGTACAGGTGAATTGGTGAAGATTGCAACAGATTTGGATATCATCCAAAAAGCGGGTGCGTGGTACTCCTATAATGGCGAAAAAATTGGTCAAGGATCTGAAAATGCTAAGAAATTCTTGGCTGACCACCCAGAAATTTTTGACGAAATCGACCACAAGGTTCGGGTTCATTTTGGTTTGATCGAAGAAGACGAAGCAGTGAAAACCCTTGATAAAACTGAAGAAGCAGCTCCTGTCGTAGAAGAAGTAACTCTAGATTTAGATGACGCGATTGAAATTGAAGATTAATTTTTTTCAAAATAGGTCGCTAGACTGATGGTTTTTGTGTTATAATTTAATACGATAGTATTATCGTGTAGCGAAAGGAGTGCAGGCATGATTAAAATTTATACAGTGTCAAGTTGCACCAGCTGTAAAAAAGCAAAGACTTGGCTCAACGCTCATCAGCTAACCTATAAAGAACAAAACCTCGGTAAGGAAGGGATCACCAAAGAAGAATTATTGGATATCCTTACAAAGACTGAAAATGGAGTGGCAAGTATTGTCTCTTCAAAAAATCGATACGCTAAAAATCTAGGAGTGGACATTGAAGACTTGAGTGTCAATGAAGTCATTGACATCATCATGGAAACACCTCGTATTCTTAAAAGTCCGATCTTGGTAGATGACAAACGTCTCCAAGTGGGCTACAAAGAAGATGATATTCGTGCCTTCTTGCCACGATCAGTTCGAAATGTAGAAAATGCAGAAGCGCGGATGCGTGCAGCTCTTTAAAACGATTGAAAATCAGAAACAATTTGTTTCTGATTTTTTCTTGTTAAAAATCGAAATGGAAAGCAGTTTACTGCGCCATTTTACCAAATCTATGATACAATATTTTAGAAAACAATAACTAGTAAGGAATGGAAAATGAAAAGGAAAATCTTCTTATTGGGTGCACTTGCCTTGTGTTTGACTGGATGCGGTCAAAAAAAACAAGCGAAAACGCCAAATTCAAGTGAACAAAAGGCAATCCAAGCAAAAGCAGAGCAACTGCAAAAGGATAATAAGAGTATCCTGCAAAAAGCTGAAGAAAATAAAGTCATCACTAGAACCTTTGTCTTTCCAAAAGATGACAAGGGGACACAACAGACGCAAATCGTCACCTATGTGGGGAATACCTTTAAAAAATTGGAGACCATCAATGTGACGGCAACCGATGAGGAGTTGAAAAAAGGGATCCAACAGGTTGGAGTAGAGGAAGCGCAAAAGCAATTGAGAGAATCCTTTAATAAGGATGATGCCTTTAAAGAAGCTTTGACAGTGCCAGGTTTCACAGCTGATTTGACCTTGGAAAATGAGAATGAATACAAGGTAACCATCACCTATGACTTTGAAGCGATGGATGTGAAGAAGGCTGAAGGTATGACCTACTTCAAAAACAATCACTTACCAGAGTTGTTGAAGCTGACACCGAGTCAATTTGCGGACAACCTCATCAATGCTGGAGCGAGTGAGCAAAAATAAAAAAACAGTTTAGCTAAAATAGCTCAAAAATGCTTGAAAAAGCCGTAAAATCAAGGGCTTGGCCGTTGTGGAAAACTCTTAATTATGGTATAATAGTAATATTCTAAGGAAAGAGGGTGTTCTTGTGGGATTTACAGATGAAACAGTACGTTTTAATCTTGATGATTCAAATCGTAAGGAAATTAGCGAGACCTTGAAAGATGTTTACTTGTCGCTGGATGAAAAAGGCTACAATCCAATTAATCAAATCGTAGGATACGTACTCAGTGGTGATCCTGCCTATGTACCTCGTTATAATAATGCACGGAACCAAATTCGTAAATATGAACGAGATGAGATCGTGGAAGAATTGGTACGTTATTATTTGAAAGGGCAAGGAATAGACCTCTAATGAGAATTATGGGATTGGATGTTGGTTCAAAGACCGTCGGGGTTGCTGTGAGTGATCCTCTCGGTTTTACAGCTCAGGGTCTTGAAATCATCCAAATCGATGAAGACAAAAAAGAATTCGGTTTGGAGCGCTTGGCCGAATTAGTGGCTCAATACAAGGTAGACCGTTTTGTTGTGGGCTTGCCGAAAAACATGAACAACACAAGCGGACCGCGTGTGGAAGCCAGTCAGGCTTATGGCGCAATGATTGCTGAAAAGTTTGGGTTGCCAGTCGACTACCAAGATGAACGGTTGACAACAGTTGCTGCAGAGCGGATGTTGATTGAGCAAGCAGATATTAGCCGTAGCAAACGCAAAAAAGTTATTGATAAGTTAGCGGCGCAGCTTATTTTACAAAATTATTTAGATCGCAATTTTTAGAAAGAAAACGAGGAAGAATAGTATGGCACATGATCATAACCACGACCATGAAGAACGTGAATTAATCACATTGGTGGACGAACAAGGAAATGAAACCTTGTTTGAAATTCTTTTGACCATTGATGGCAAAGAAGAATTTGGGAAAAACTATGTCCTTTTGATCCCTGCAAATGCAGAAGAAGATGAAAACGGCGAAGTTGAAATCCAAGCTTATTCATTTACAGAAAACGAAGACGGAACAGAAGGCGACCTTCAACCAATCCCAGAAGACTCAGATGCAGAATGGGATATGATCGAAGAAGTCTTCAACAGCTTTATGGAGGAGTAAAAACGTCCGGGGGACGTTTTTAGCCCAGCTCCTAGAAACTAGAAAGAGTTGGTAAGTCCGGGGGATGTTTTTAGCCCTGCTTCAAGAAACAAGAAAGAGTTGGTAAGTCCGGGGGACATTTTTACCCTTGCGCTAGAAATGAAGACCGCAAGTAAGTCCAGTGGACGTTTTTAGCCCTGCTTCAAGAAACAAGAAAAAGCAGGAAGTCCGATGGACCTGCTGTAAAATGAGAACGAAACAATTACAAAAGAAAGGAGCGCAAACGTCAGAAGAGGTTTTGTCGCTTTTTTCTTTTAGGAGGAAGATGTGAATAAGATTGAGCAATGGATGAATAGTCGGATCGGTCTGAATTTTCGATCGGGACTGGATCGTATGGAGCAGGCAGTGAGCCTTTTAGGGAGGCCGGATAAGGCTTATCCGATCCTTCATGTGACAGGAACCAATGGGAAGGGATCCACAATCGCCTTTCTGCGTCAATTATTGATGGCTCACGGAAAGAAAGTTGGGACCTTTACTTCTCCTCATATGATCAGTATCCATGACCGGATTTGTATTGGGGATCGGCCGATTTCAGATGAAGATTTTACTCGGATTGGCCAAGAAGTCCAACAAATGGAGCAGACCTTACTTCAAACCCAAGACCAACTCTCTTATTTTGAGATTATCTGCCTCATGGCCCTCTTGTATTTTAAGGAACAAGCAGTGGACGTGGTCTTATTGGAAGTTGGCATCGGAGGGCTACTAGATACCACCAATGTAGTGACAGGAGAAATCGCAGTGATCACTTCGGTTGGCCTGGATCACCAGGAAACACTGGGAGGGACGATTGCGGAAATCGCCCAGCAAAAGGCAGGGATCTTTAAGAAGGGCAAGAAAGCTGTGGTGGGTCCCTTGTCGGATGATGCTATAGCTGTTTGTCAAGAAAAAGCGGAGCAATTGGCTGTGGCTCTCCACGCCTTCCAGAAAGATTTTGGCTTAGAGCAGGACCGTTTTTGGAATGAACGTGTGGAACTTGTCTTGCCATCTCTGGGCTTGAAGGGTGATTACCAACGGGAAAATGCTGCAGTAGCTATGGAGGCCTTTTTCCTCTATATGGAGGGCCTAGATCAAGAAGTGGATATAGATCAGGTCAAGCACGCCTTGCAAGAGACGCGGTGGCCGGGACGTCTAGAGTTGTTTGGTGACCAGGTGTATCTGGATGGCGCCCATAATCCACATGCTATGTTGCGCTTGATCGAGTTTGCCAATAGCTTAGCAGGAAAGCGCGTGAAGATTTTATTTGGAGCCCTCAAGCGAAAAGATTATAGCGGGATGCTCCAAACGCTTCAAGCGGGATTGCCGGAAGCTGAATTGATTTTGACGACCTTCCATTACGGGGAAGTGGTGGCACAAGGCGACCGACAAGACCTGCCCTATGTAGCTGACTACAAGGCCTATATCAAAGAATTTATGGATCAGAGTCCTTCAGATGAAGTCTTATTTGTGACAGGATCCTTGTATTTTATTGCGGAAGTAAGGGCATTTTTATTAGAGGGGTAAACAATTGACCTAGAGACTTTCTTAGCGTATACTGGTGGTAGATGGTATACGGTTATGGCGAAAGGAGTCGATCTTAATGAAAAAAATCATGTCTATAATGACCTTGGCAGCAGCCCTTTTCCTGACTGCTTGTAGCCAGCAAGAAAAAGCGACACAGACTTCGAGCAAACAGACGTCTGCTTCATCACAGACTGTGACGTCAGCGAGTGAAGAACAGAAAGAAGGGGTGTCCATAGATGGCAGTTATCGTGGACAGGACGAGGAAAATACGATCCTCTTGGTGGTGACGGGTCGAAAAGGCACGTTTACGGTGCAAGATGCTGATGGAGAAGAAGAGGCCAAAGAGGTTAGTATTGATCCGGTCAATCAATCCATGCGTATCGGAGATGAGCCTTATCGCTATCGAATCGAAGGGGATCAGTTGTCGCTAGAAGATTTAGAGCAAGCAGAGGATGATCAAGGGATTATCGTTTTGACCAAGCAATAAGGGATGAAACAAGAGAGAGTGGGACAGAAATCGGTAATTCGTTAGAATTCGATTTCGTCGTCCTACCTCCGCACAGTTGAGTAGGGCTGAAAAAGCTGACGAAATCAGCGTAGTAGAGCCCACTCAACCACTGCGTCTTGCTCGACAATCCAAAAATAATTGAGAGGCTAGGACTTTTGTCCCACTCTCTTTTTGTTTGTCTAGAAGGGGCTTGGTTGGTCGTTGCAACGGGTAAAAAGAATTGGTATACTAGTAGAAAGAAAAAAGGAGGATGCTGTGACCTTTAGAAAATTACGTCTATTAATGTCCAAATATGGATTTAGTATTTTGTTTATGGGCTTTGAACTATGGGCATCCTTTGCGGCCTTCTTCTGGCTCAATAGATGGTTCCCTCATTGGCTATCTGTTGCAGTCATTGGGCTCTTATATGTGTCGACAATCTTAGCTATTGTTAATCGAAATACCCCGCCTGAAAATAAGGTGACCTGGCTCTTGATTGCCGTCATTCCTGTCTTTGGATCGCTTTTATACCTCATGTTTGGAGAGCGACGTTTGTCCAAAAAGGAAATGATCCAGCTGAAAAATATGGAGTCCATGAAGTTTCGAGAGGACAATAGTCATCAGTTGCGTAAGGAGCTCAAACAAGAAAGCAAGGCGGTTTATGGCTTGGTCAAGTCGATTTTATCCATGGATCACAATGCGGATCTCTACAATGGGACGGCATCAACCTTTTACCCTCTAGGGGAGGAGATGTATGAGCAACTACTAGAGGATCTGAGAGCGGCGAAAAAATTTATCTTCATCGAGTTTTACATCATTGATGAGGGCTTGATGTGGAACAGTATCCTAGAGATTTTAGAGCAGAAAGTGAAAGAGGGGGTCGAAGTCAAACTCCTTTATGACGACATCGGCTGTATGGCAACCTTGGCTGGGAACTATACCAAACGATTGCGAAAGATGGGGATTGATGCCCATAAGTTTAACAAGGTGATCCCCCGTCTAACAGTGGCTTATAACAACCGAGACCACCGTAAGATCTTGGTCATTGATGGCCAGATCGGCTATACGGGTGGTGTCAATTTGGCAGACGAGTACATCAACCACATTGAGCGGTTTGGTCACTGGAAGGACAGTGCCATTCGTTTAGATGGACGAGCTGTTAAGGCCTTAACGCGACTCTTCCTCATGAACTGGTACATCAACCGTGGGGAAATCGAGGATTTTGACCGCTACCATATTGAAAATAAGGCGGTCGAAGGAGAAGGGCTCTACATTCCCTATGGGAGTGGACCAAAACCGATTTACAAGTCGCAGGTTGGAAAGACAGTCTATCAAAATATGATTAACCAGGCGACGGATTACGTCTATATCACGACTCCTTACTTGATCATCGATTATGATTTGACAGAAGATATCCGCAATGCGGCCCTTCGTGGGGTGGATGTTCGCATCGTGACCCCGTATATTCCGGATAAAAAATTGATCCAAATCGTAACCCGTGGGGCATACTTGGATCTGATGGACGCTGGTGTGAAAATCTATGAGTACACACCTGGTTTTGTCCACAGTAAGCAAGTTCTGGCAGATGACGAAATGGCGGTTGTAGGGTCGATTAACTTTGACTACCGTAGTCTGGTCCATCACTATGAAAATGCGGTCTGGATGTATCGGACGCCTGCTCTGAAAGAGATCCGGGCGGATTTTGACCACATCTTTGAAGTATCCCAAGAAATTACAGAGGATACCTTCCGCTTTACCTGGCACCAAAGCTTAATCAAGGAAATTATGCAATTGTTCGCACCGATGTTGTAAATGTATAAAAACGAAAATCAGAGTCAGGAATCGAGATGCCTGACTCTTTTTCCATAGGACTATGTGGCAAGAGGCTGACATGGTCGGCAGAATTTGGTATACTAGAGAAGATAATGGGCTTTTTTCTAAAAGGAAAGAGCAGAGGAATAGCGAAGAAAAGGAAAAAGAATGAGCGAAAAAGAGCAAGAAATGACTTCGAAAAAGTTAGGGCTTCACGTGGGAGACAGTTTTCAGGATACACGTGAAATTCGCGAAGTGCTAGATAAATCAGTCTTTCGTGAAGAAGAGCCGACTCATAGCCAGCAGGCAGAAGTCTTGGAGGAGCCGGTTGCAATGGAGGCATCAGAGGAAATTAGTGATGCCAAGCCAGAAGCAGTAGCAGAACCTACACAAGAATCTGAACAGGAAGCGGAGCAAACGCTCAGTCGGATGAGTCGTCGTTCGCGTAAGGCGGGAGTTGAAGCGGCAAAAGCGGAAGCATCTAAGGTAGAAGAGAATACGGAAGAGCTAGAAGCAGATGTGGCAGTTGAGCCGATCCGTCGTCAATCCAAGCGTCCAGTGCCCCTAGCGATTCCTTTTGTGTTGAGTCTCTTGATTAGTTTACTGCATGTCGGGGTGCCATTTTTAACCCGTTTTGCAACCAATCAACAATCTCAAAACTTGTATGCTGGCTGGGCAATGACCAAGGGTCAAGTACCGTTTGGTGATTTTTACGGAACCAATGGTCTGCTCTATTATGCAATCAACTGGTTGGGAAGTTTAGCTGGTGGACATTGGATCTTGATGATCCTTCAAGCGATTGCCCTCTTCTTTGCGGGGACTTACCTCTATCGGGTTGTGCGCTTGCTGGTGTCTGATAAAGATACAGCGAAGAATGTCCAGTTACTCTTTTATTTCTTGGTGTTAGGCCTTGGTTTTGGAGGGACTTATGTGACTCTCTTTAGCCTTCCAATCCTATTTGCCAGCATGAATTTCATTTTGGCTTATTTGATTGGGCATCGTAAGGATGAAGGCTTTATCCTTTATGGTGCGATTGCAGCTGTGGCTTTCCTGATTGATCCGATGACCAGTGCCTTGTTTTATTTGTTGGCCTTCCTTGGATTAACAGCCTTTAACATCAAGCAGAAGAGATGGGCGCGTGGCTTTTATCAACTGCTAGCAGCTCTCCTTGGTTTTTCACTCGTCTTTTATCCAATTGGCTATATCACCGTTTTGAATCAGACTTTTGGCTATGCCATTAACCAAGTAACCTATGTCTTTAATGCCTTGAATTTTAGCAATGGACAGACCTTCAGTAATGCCATTTATTATGGACTGTTGGCGCTGGCCTTTGGTCTGGTCTCTGCCTTTTTGATGTCCTTTACGAAGCAAAATAGCAGTGCTCGCCGGATCTTCCGCTTTATGGGATGGGCAGGTAGCCTGGTAGTCCTCATCGTGTCGATTGGTCTTCCGGAGCAAGGCGCTTACCAATTGTTGCCAATGTTGCCATTTGTTCTTCCCTTGTTTGCGATCTGGTTCTCACGAGATGGGGAAGAAAACGACGGGATCGAACGTCGTGGTCGGAAGAAGAAAAACAAGGAAGTTTGGGCCGCTTACTTTACGAGCCAAGTTTTCTTACCGCTAGTAGCCTTTGTCTATCTGTTGGCGAATCCAGTGGTTCAAGATGTTGTGCTTCAGTCTGGTCAATCGAGTGAACGGAGTACTATTGCCAGCTACATTAAACATCACACCAAGTCGAAAGATACTATTTATGCTTGGGATACGACAGCTACTCTCTATCAAGAAAGCGATCGTTTGGCAGCTTCTGCCTTATTGACCCCGACGTCTTATCTGGGAATTAATGAAAATCGGACCAATGTGATCCAACAAATCGATCGGTCTGAACCCAAGTATATTGTGGTCAACAATCAGGTGGAGTTGACCTCCAATATGAAGGACTTGCTCAAAGAAAATTATCGTCTGGTTGAGAAGAAATACCGTCATTTCAAACTCTATCAACGCTCTTAAGAAAATCAATATCTTGTGTTTTAGAAAGTTTTTTAGAATTTTCACCACAAGATATTGATTTTTATTTTTGGAGTGGTATAATACAACTTGTATGTAAATAAATGAAGAGAGGCATGTTTGGTATGATCACCTTGAGAGAAGAAAAACTGAGAATGGCCCCGGATATTTTTGTTGAAAAACGAGATGGCCGTCGTGTTCAATTCGATGTTGAAAAAATTTATAAAGCCTTGTTGAAGGCGACAGAAGAAGTGACTTCTCTCACTCCAGTGATGGAAGCCAAACTAGAAGCCATTGTCGATCGTGTAATCGCAGAGATTTTGGAACGTTTTCCAAATGGCGTGAAGATTTATGAGATCCAAAATGTTGTCGAACATGAATTGCTTCAAGCCAATGAATATGCGATTGCTGAGAGCTACATTACTTATCGGACTCAGCGGGATTTTGAGCGCTCAAAAGCGACGGATATCAACTTTACGATTGGAAAACTCCTCAACAAGGACCAAGCGGTTGTCAATGAAAATGCCAATAAGGACAGCGATGTCTTTAATACGCAACGGGATTTGACGGCAGGGATCGTTGGTAAGTCTATTGGTCTCAAAATGTTGCCTAAACACGTAGCCAATGCCCACCAAAAAGGGGATATCCACTACCATGATTTGGACTATAGCCCTTATACACCGATGACTAACTGCTGTTTGATCGATTTTGAAGGCATGCTCAGAAATGGCTTTAAGATTGGGAATGCAGAAGTAGAAAGTCCTAAGTCCATCCAAACTGCAACGGCTCAAATCTCGCAGATTATTGCCAATGTAGCCTCTAGTCAGTACGGGGGTTGCTCAGCTGACCGGATCGATGAAGTCTTGGCCCCTTATGCGGAAAAGAACTACCAAAAACACTTGGCAGATGCCAAAGAGTGGGTGCTTCCTGAAAAGCAAGAGGACTATGCTTGGAGCAAGACTCAAAAAGATATCTATGATGCCATGCAATCGCTGGAATATGAGATCAATACCCTCTTTACCTCGAACGGACAAACTCCCTTTACTTCGCTGGGCTTTGGTCTTGGAACCAATCGCTTCGAACGGGAAATCCAAAAGGCGATTTTGGAAATCAGAATCAAGGGTCTTGGATCGGAACATCGGACAGCTATCTTTCCAAAACTGATCTTTACCCTTAAGCGGGGGCTCAACCTAGAACCTGGAACGCCCAACTATGATATCAAGCAATTGGCCTTGGAATGTGCGACGAAGCGCATGTATCCGGACGTTTTGTCTTATGACAAGATTGTCGAGTTGACAGGCTCTTTCAAGGTGCCGATGGGATGTCGTTCTTTCCTTCAAGGTTGGAAGGATGAGAATGGCGTAGAAGTCAATTCTGGCCGAATGAACCTAGGGGTTGTGACAGTCAATTTACCTCGGATTGCCTTGGAATCTGGCGGAGACAAGGAGAAGTTCTGGCAAATCTTTAATGAACGGATGAACATCGCTGAAGATGCCTTGGTTTACCGGGTGGAACGCACCAAAGAAGCGACACCAGCCAATGCGCCGATTCTCTACCAATATGGGGCTTTTGGGAAACGCTTGGGCAAGTACGATCAGGTAGATCAGCTCTTCCGTCATCGCAGAGCAACCGTTTCTCTTGGCTATATCGGACTCTATGAAGTCGCAACCGTCTTTTATGGTCCAAATTGGGAACACAATCCAGAAGCCAAACAATTCACGATCGATATCATCAAGGATATGAAAGCGCGCGTGGAAGAATGGTCTGACCAGTATGATTACCACTTCTCCATCTATTCGACACCGTCAGAAAGCTTGACAGACCGCTTCTGTCGCCTAGATACGGAGAAATTTGGTAAGGTTCCGGATATCACAGACAAGGAATACTACACCAATAGTTTCCACTACGATGTTCGTAAGAACCCAACGCCATTTGAGAAGTTGGATTTTGAAAAAGTTTATCCTGAAGCTGGAGCTTCTGGTGGCTTTATCCACTATTGTGAATACCCTGTTCTCCAACAAAATCCAAAAGCCCTTGAAGCGGTTTGGGATTATGCCTATGACCGGGTCGGTTATCTCGGAACCAATACGCCGATTGACCGTTGTTACAAGTGTGATTTTGAAGGAGATTTCACGCCGACTGAGCGCGGATTTGCTTGTCCAAACTGTGGCAATAGCGATCCTAAGACGGTTGATGTGGTCAAACGGACCTGTGGTTATCTCGGAAACCCACAAGCTCGTCCCATGGTCAATGGCCGTCATAAGGAAATCGCTGCGCGGGTCAAACACATGAATGGATCTACGATCAAATCAGCTGGGCACCAAGTGACAGATTAGAAAAGGATATTATGGGAAAATACCAATTAGATGATAAGGGTAAGGCTCAGGTTCAACGATTCCACGAGAAGCATTCAAAGGGTGGAATCAATAAAAAAGACCGAGTAGCCAGCCTGAGAGAACAATTTTTAAAAAAGGCTAAGAAAAAATAAAAGTGAGAGTTCTCGCTTCATATTGAAGATGAAATTCACTTTTGAGACTTTCCTTGGGTGGGTACGGACGTCAGCGAACTTCTACGAAGTTCCATGACTAATTATTGAGCCTAGGGTCTCAATAATTCCGGATGCCTGAAACTTGTTAGTTTCAGGCATTTTTCCCACGGCGGAAAGTCTCAGTAGATTCTTAAAAAAGTTTGATAAATAAGCGTCACCTTATTGATTCAGTATTTATTAACTCATTTTATTAAAAATGATTGTTTATGTTGTGAAGTGAGAGTTCGCTCTCGCTTTTCTCGTATGGGGAGAGGTAAAGATGGAACTACGTAGACCAACTTTAGCAGATAAAGAAACCATTCTAAACATGATGACAGAGTTCGAAGAGACCCAGTCGGCCCACGACGGTGGCTTTTGGGATGCTGAGAACTTTGATTATGAGGAGTGGCTAGAAACTAACCTTAATAAAGAAATGGGAATAAATTTGCCTGAAAATCGCGTTCCATCAATTCAGTTCATATTGTTTGATGAATCAGGTCATGCTTTAGGTTTTTTGAATCTACGGCTGAGACTAAATGAGGGATTGCTGAATTATGCTGGCCATATTGGCTACTCCATCCGTCCCTCTGAAAGGGGCAAAGGCTATGCAAAAGAAGCTCTTCATCAAGGTCTGCAAGTGGCTAAAGAAAAGAACATTCATCGTGCTCTGGTGACATGTAGCACGGAAAATCCTGCCAGCAGAGCTGTTATCTTAGCCAATGGAGGCCAATTGGAGGATGTGCGGAATGGTACCGAACGGTATTGGATAGAGGTGGAGTAGAAGGATGACATGGAATACACCAAAACCAGGCGAATGGAAGAGTGAAGAACTGAGCCAAGGTCGCATCATCGACTACAAGGCTTTTAACTTTGTCGATGGCGAAGGAGTCCGCAACTCCCTTTATGTGGCCGGCTGCATGTTTCACTGTGAGGGCTGTTACAATGTAGCGACCTGGTCTTTCAATGCAGGCATTCCCTATACCAAAGAGTTGGAAGAACAGATCATGGCTGATTTGGCCCAACCCTATGTCCAGGGCTTGACCCTGCTTGGGGGGGAACCTTTTCTTAACACTGGCATCCTGCTGCCCTTGGTCAAGCGCGTGAGAAAAGAGTTGCCCGACAAAGATATTTGGTCTTGGACTGGCTACACTTGGGAAGAAATGATGCTGGAGACACCGGACAAACTGGAACTCCTTTCGCTGATTGATATTCTGGTCGATGGGCGCTATGATAAGAGCAAACGCAACCTCATGTTGCAGTTTCGTGGCTCTTCTAACCAGCGGATCATCGATGTTCAAAAATCCCTCAAAGAAGGAAAAGTCGTCATCTGGGACAAGCTCAATGACGGTAAAGAAAGTTTTGAGCAGGTCAAACGAGATGATCTTTTGTAGGATCTTCAAAAAAGCCGGGTTTTTCACCCGGTTTTTTTGGATTCTCTGCATAAGTATACAAGGGATTTTGCTTATTTCGGAAAACGCTTACTTTTCGAATGTCCATAATGGACAAAAAAGTGATAATTAATGCATTTTTTGCTAAAAATATGTTACAATAAATATGATTAGGACTAATTGGAGGTATTTATGTCACAAAGGAGACGGAGTCGTCGTTCAGAACATAAGTGGGGGCAATTGCGAATCATTAATTCCGTATTGCTTATTTTTTTGCTTATGACTGCAAGTTGGGCGACCTATACCATGTTGGCCAATAACATCTTGGCTTTTCGTTATGTCAATGTTCTCGTGATTGCACTACTAGCTCTTCTCTTGCTCTTATCAGCTTGGCTTGTGATCAAAAATCAGGCCAAAAAAACAACTTTGGTCCTGCTTCTTGTCGGCTTATTGGCTAGTTCAGGAGTTTTGTTTGCTAGTCAACAGCTGCTGAATCTGACCAGTAATGTCAATGGCCACTCTAACTATACAGAGTTTGAGATGGCTGTCTATGTCAAGAAAGACAGTGACATCAAAGATATTAAAGAAATCAAGGAAGTGGTAGCCCCAAAGGGCAACAATAACGAAGCCAATCTCACTGCCCTCTTGGACAACATCAAAAAGACCAAGGGTCAGGAAATTTCTGTAGTGGATGCACCGACTTATCTAGATGCCTATAAGAGCCTGCAAGAAGGGAATGCTTCTGCTATGGTGCTCAACAGTACTTTTGAAGATACCATCGCTGCAGAAGATGCGGACTATGCGAAGAAGTTGAAGAAAATCTATTCCTACAAGATCCGAAAAGAAGTGGCAGCGACGAGCAAGGTGTCTGCCAATGCGGATGTCTTTAACATCTATGTCAGCGGGATCGATACCTATGGCCCAGTAACCTCGGTTTCACGTTCAGATGTCAATATCATCATGACGGTCAATCGAAAGACCAAGCAAGTCCTATTGACAACGACTCCACGGGATGCCTATGTACCGATTGCAGATGGTGGTAACAACCAGAACGATAAGTTGACCCACGCGGGGATCTACGGAGTGGATGCTTCGATCCATACCCTTGAGAATCTCTATGATATCAAGCTCAACTACTACGTTCGTCTCAATTTCACCTCCTTCCTCAAGTTGATTGACCTTCTAGGGGGAATCGATGTGGAAAATGACCAAGAATTCACGAGCCTTCATGGCAAGTTCCATTTCCCAGTTGGAAAGGTTCATTTGAATTCAGAGCAAGCTCTCGGTTTTGTCCGAGAACGCTACTCTCTCCAAGGTGGCGACAATGACCGTGGTAAAAACCAAGAAAAAGTCATTGCGGCCATTATCAAAAAGTTGACCTCTACCAAGGTCTTAAGCAACTACAATGAGATTATCGGAAACCTCCAAGATTCTGTCCAAACCAATATGCAGTTGCCGACTATGATGAACTTGATCAATACCCAGTTAGAAACGGGTGGTTCTTATGAGGTGACTTCTCAAGCGATTACCGGTCAAGGACGAAATGACTTGCCGTCTTATGCTATGCCTGGTTACAACCTCTATGTCATGGAGTTGGATCAAGCCAGCTTGACCAAGGCAAAAGAAACCATCCAAAAAGTTATGGAAGGAAAAGAAAAATGATTGATATCCACTCGCACATCGTCTTTGATGTGGATGATGGACCAAAGACAAGAGAAGATACGCGCGCCTTATTGGAAGAAAGCTATCACCAAGGGGTACGGACCATTATCTCCACTTCTCATCGTCGCAAGGGAATGTTTGAAACTCCCGAAGAAAAGATTTCTGAAAATTTTCAAGAAGTGAAAAAAATTGCGGCAGAGGTCGCGCCAGATTTAACGATTCATTACGGGGCAGAGATCTACTTTACTAATGATGTCTTGAAAAAACTGGAAGAAAAGATCATTCCACGTTTGGCAGAGACGCGCTTTGCACTAATTGAATTCAGCATGGGAACGCCTTACAAGGAGATTCATACGGCCTTGGACCGTTTGCTCCATCTAGGTGTGACACCGGTGGTGGCCCATATTGAGCGCTACAAGTGCTTGGAGAAAAATGAGGAGCGCGTGCAAGAGATGATTGACATGGGCTGCTACATGCAGATCAATAGTTCCAGCGTTCTCAAGCCTCGCCTATTTGGGGATGAGCAAAAACAACTGAAAAAACGAGCTCGGTACTTCTTAGAAAAAGACTTGGTGCACTTTGTGGCCAGTGATATGCACAATGTAGATAAACGGCCGCCTTATATGGCAGAAGCCTATCGCTTGATCAAGGAAGAATACGGAGAACAACGAGCACAAGCTCTCTTTGTCAGCAATCAAGAACTCTTGTTAGCGGATGAATTAATCTAACCAGGAAACAGGTGGAGAGATCCACATGAAGGAGTAATTAGGAAATGAACAATCAAGAAAATCAAGCAGTGGAAATTGATGTTTTCGCTATGCTGAAGACCCTATGGAAACGCAAGTTTTCGATCGTTTTGGTCGCTCTTGTCTTTGCCATTGCAGCATTTGGCTACAGTGCCTTTTTAGCCAAGAAAGAATACCAAAGTACTAGCCGGATCTATGTGGTCAGTCGTCAAAACCAAGACAACAATGCCTTGACAAACTCTGATTTGCAGGCGGGTTCTTACTTGGTTAAGGACTACCGTGAAATCATTCTTTCTCAAAATGTCTTGAGTCAAGCCATCGAAGAATTGAAACTCGATATGACACCTGCTGAGTTGTCGAAAAAGATCAGTGTATCCGTTCCTACAGATACTCGTATCCTTTCGATCACGGCTAAGGACGGAAATCCAAAAGAGGCAGCTCGTATTGCCAATGGCCTTCGGAATGTAGCAGCTGAAAAGATCATTTCTGTGACCAAGGTGTCAGATGTTACGACCTTGGATGAAGCAGAAGTGCCTCAATCACCTTCTTCACCAAATATCCGACGCAATGTCCTTCTTGGCTTCATTGCTGGAGCAGGCCTCATGGTGGTTCTCATGGTCGTAGTAGAAGTCTTGGACGATCGTGTCAAGAGACCAGAAGATATCGAAGAGTTGATGGGCTTAACCTTACTTGGTATTGTGCCAGATATTAAGAAACTGTAGACTGGGGATCGCATGAATACGTTAGAAATTTCAAAAAATAAATTACAAGAAATTCGGAAGGCAGAAGAATACTTCAATGCCCTTGCGACGAATATCCAATTGAGTGGGGTGGACTTAAAAGTCATCGCTATCTCATCTGTTCAAGAAAATGAAGGGAAATCAACCACTTCAACCAACTTGGCCGTTGCCTTTGCGCGTGCGGGTTACAAGACCCTCTTGGTCGACTGTGATATCCGGAACTCTGTCATGACAGGGATTTTCCGTAGTCGGGATAAGATCCAAGGCTTGACTGACTTCTTATCTGGTCGTAGCCAATTGGACCAAATCTTGTATGCGACTGATTTTCCAAACTTGGATATCATCGAGTCTGGACAGGTCGCGCCAAACCCAACAGGTCTCTTGCAAAGCAAGAACTTCACTGTGATGATGGATGCCTTGCGTGAGCATTTTGACTACATCATTGTCGATACGCCTCCAATCGGGGTCGTGATCGATGCGGCCATTATCGCCCAACGCTGTGATGGAACTGTCTTGATCACAGAATCTGGTGCCAATGGACGCAAGGCTGTCCAAAAGGCCAAGGACCAATTAGAACAAACAGGCACACCTTTCTTAGGAGTAGTGCTCAATAAATTTAACATTAAAGCTGCTGAGTATGGTTCATACGGTGGGTATGGATCTTACGGAGAGTACGGGAAAAAGTAAAGAATAGGATTGAGGGAAAATGGGAGAAGAAAGAATTGAACTGGAAAAACTAAATATTGTTCTCTTTCAAAGTTTAGCTGTCCTATTTTCAGCTTACATTGTGAGTCTTTTTAAGAATGCAGAATACACGTCACAGACGATCGCCATTCTCTATCTCTTGCATTTTGTAGCCTTTTACATTAGCAATATTGCCTATCGTTTTTATAGCAGAGGCTATCTAGATGAGCTCTTTCAGGTCTTGAAATACAACGTATTTTTCGCTGTTGGGATCACCTTTACCTCTTTTATGCTCGATGGGGTCTTTTCCATCTCTCGTCGGGGGATGATCTACTTCTTTCTTTTCAATACGTTTTCCGTCTATATCATGGATCTCTTGCTCAAGAGATACCGGAAGTCTGTTTCACCACGACGGAAAAGTTCGCGAAAGATTTTCTTGATCACAGCGACCAGTCGGATGGAAAAGGTATTTGATATTCTGCATTCGCCTAGCCTTTATCATGGGGAACTGATCGGTGTCACCGTCATGGACGATACGGATTTTGCTCATTCGGGTGTACGGGTGGTGCATCCAGATCAAATGATGAACTTTGTGACCAAGGAAGTGGTGGATGAAGTGTTTATTAATCTGCCAAGTGAGGACTACAATATTAGTGACTTCGTCTCGGAGTTTGAGAGTATGGGGATCGATGTATCGGTTAATCTCAATGCCTTTAACTTCGCTTCCTTGGGTAATAAACGGGTTCGAGAAGTCGGGGGACTAAGTGTCGTCACTTTCTCAACCAATTTTTACAAGCCGAGTCACGTCTTTGCTAAACGTCTCTTGGATATTGCGGGAGCCCTCTTTGGTCTCTTGATTTGTGGACTAGTGAGTATCGTTTTGGTCCCTCTAATCCGTAAAGATGGCGGCCCTGCCTTCTTTGTACAGAAGCGGGTCGGAAAGAACGGACGGTATTTCAACTTCTATAAATTCCGCTCCATGCGCGTGGATGCCGAAGAGATTAAAAAAGATCTCATGGCACAAAATACCATGACTGGTGGCATGTTTAAGATGGAAAACGATCCACGGGTAACCCCAATCGGACGCTTTATCCGTAAGACCAGTCTGGATGAATTGCCACAATTTTACAATGTGTTGATCGGTGATATGAGTCTAGTCGGAACTCGTCCTCCAACGGTAGACGAATACCAAGACTATACGCCAGCCCAAAAACGCCGACTCAGTTTCAAGCCAGGGATTACAGGCCTTTGGCAAGTGAGCGGACGCAGTGAGATTACAGATTTTGACGAAGTGGTCAAACTCGACGTTGCGTATATGGATGGTTGGACGATCTGGAGAGATATTCAGATCCTGCTCAAGACCGTGAAGGTTGTACTTAGAAAAGAAGGAGCGAAGTAGGCTGTGAGTAAAGTTAGACAGATTCAATTAGGAGAACTATCCTTATTAGAAAAGTATATTGAGATTTGCACAAAACACAATCTTCGATACTATGCTTTAGGGGGCACTTTATTGGGAGCTATTCGTCACAAGGGCTTTATTCCTTGGGATGACGATATGGATTTGGGCATGCCTAGAAAAGACTATGAAAAATTTCTGGAAATTTGCCAAAACGAATTACCAAGCAATGTCATCTTGAGAATCCATGATGATAATTTAGGCAATACATCTATCATGGATACCTCACTTCAAATTGAATTTGGTGGGGTTGTGTGTAGTCCTTTTATCGATGTGTTTCCTTTAGATGGTTACCCATCAGATGGCTTCCACTATTTCTTGCACACCAATAAAATTAAGTATTACCGTGCCCTTTCCAAAATATCTGTCATCAATCGATTGCACAATCGCGACCGAGGTTTCTTTGAAAATTCAATTGTGAAGGTTTCTAAGATCCTTCACCTAGACAAATTACTAAATACTGAAAAAATCAATCAAAAGTTACAAAATACGATTAAAAAATATGACTTTGAGACAAGTGATCTCGTGGGAAATGTCTTAGGATCCTATCGCGAGAGAGAATTGGCCTACAAAGAGGTATTTGGGGAGCCACAACTCCTTGATTTTGAAACTATTAAAATCAGTGGTCATGCTGATCCGGATGCTTATTTGACAAAGATCTATGGCGATTATATGAAGTTGCCTGAAGAATCAGAGCAAAAAGGTCACTTTGAATCCACTTGGGGAGAATAAGCTTGAAAAGTTTTACAATGATGGGGGTCAGAATTGACCCTTTAACAATGGCAGAAACCGTTGCTGCTACAGAAAAATTTGTACGAGATAAAAAACCACTCCATTTGATGGGGGTCAACGCAGATAAGCTCAATCAGTGTGCGACAGACGAAGCCATCAAGAAGATAGTTAATGAATCTGAAATCATTAATGCAGACGGTGCTTCTGTTGTTCTCGCAGCGCGCTATTTGGGCTATTCTGTACCAGAGCGCGTGGCAGGCATTGATTTGATGCAGGAATTGCTCCATTTGGCCAATGAAAAAGGCTACTCTGTCTACTTCTTCGGGGCAAAAGAGGAAGTCTTGACAGATATGTTAACTATCTTTAAAAAGGATTATCCGAATCTCCGAGTAGTGGGGCATCGCAATGGCTATTTCTCTGCTGAAGAGGAAGAGGCTATTCAAGAAGATATTCGTGAGAAGAATCCAGATTTTGTCTTTGTCGGCATTACCTCTCCTAAAAAAGAGTACTTGATCCAGAAGTTTATGGACAATGGAGTCAACTCTGTCTTTATGGGAGTGGGAGGAAGCTTTGATGTCCTTTCAGGACATATCAAGCGGGCACCTATGTGGATGCAAAAGGCCAATCTGGAATGGTTGTTCCGTGTGGCCAATGAACCAAAACGCCTCTTTAAGCGCTATTTTGTGGGAAATGCCACTTTTATTAAGAGAGTAGTACATGAAAAACGGAAAGCAAAAAAATAATATTCTGCACATTTCGCGGACCATGGATATCGGTGGGGCAGAACGCATTGTCTATCAGTTGGCGACAGACCTCAAGGATGAATTCGACCAGGTTCATGTCGCATCAACTGGTGGATTGTGGGAAGAAAAACTAGCAGAGAATGGGATTCAACACCATCGGATTCTAGACGTCGATAGCAAACAGCCAGCTACTGTGCTTAAGATTCTTGCTAGTCTTTCCAAGATCATCAAAGAAAATGAGATCACTCTTGTTCACACCCATCACCGGATGGCTGCTTTCTATATTCGTTTGCTGCAGATGCGCCATCCAAAATTGATCCATGTCTACACAGCCCATAATGTTTTCAAGGATAAATTACCACTTTATAAATTCGCCCTAGGAAAGGCTCGAACGGTTGCTGTCAGTCAAGCTGTCCAGGAAAATATCCTTAATGATGTAAGGTCAAAAAACTCTGTTGTGATTTATAATGGAGTGAAAATGAAACAAAGTGAGCATACAGTAAATGAAATTACTAAATGTGACGGTATCAAAATAGGCTGTATCGCTCGCTTATCCGAACAAAAAGGCTTACCCTACCTGATCCAAGCCATGTCACTTGTGACAAATCCAAGTGTATCCTTGTTTCTTGTCGGTGACGGAGAATTGAAAAATGATTTGATAAATCAAACAAAAGAGCTCGGTCTGGAAGAAAGAATTCATTTTTTGGGCTACCGAAGCGACGTGGTAGAGTGTATCAATAGCTTTGACTTTTGTGTCCTTCCGTCTGTCTTTGAAGGATTTGGATTGGTCGCAATCGAGGCTTTTATGAACGGCAAAACGATGATTGCAACAGATATTCCAGGTGTGAACGAAGTAGTGAATTCTGAGAATGGGCTCCTCGTCCCAGCTGAGGAT
The DNA here is from genome assembly GCA_032572035.1 of Streptococcus parasanguinis. GTDB lineage: Bacteria > Bacillota > Bacilli > Lactobacillales > Streptococcaceae > Streptococcus > Streptococcus parasanguinis_AB. Next base: position 11,495 of record JAWGXY010000004.1, on the reverse strand, counting down.
CCGCAAGCCTTAGCTCAAGCAATTAAACAATTGGCAGAGAATCCTGAGAAAAGAGCCTCTTTAGCTGCTCAAGCAAAGAGAGATTATGATAACAAGTTTAGCTATCCGATCTTTTTAGACAACTATCGTAACTTTTACCAATCGATGAAGAAGGGTTCGAAATGAAAAAAGTAATGTTAGTGTTTGGGACGCGTCCAGAAGCCATTAAAATGTGTCCTTTGGTCAATGAACTCAAACAACACGATACCATTGAAACCGTAGTCTGTGTAACAGGGCAGCACAAGGAAATGCTGGACCAAGTGTTAGACGTTTTTCGTGTTGTTCCAGACTATAATCTAGGCATTATGAAGGCCAATCAAACATTATTTACCATCACGACCTCTATCTTGGAAAAAATCCAACCGGTATTAGAAGAGGAAAAACCTGATATTGTCCTCGTCCATGGGGATACCACAACCACCTTTGCAACAGCTTTGGCGGCCTTTTATATGGGCATCAAAGTGGGGCATGTGGAAGCAGGCCTTCGGACTTACAATCTTCAAAGCCCATATCCTGAAGAGTTTAACCGTCAAGCTACTTCCATAGTGGCAGATTACAATTTTGCTCCAACCCAGGTTTCAAAAGAGAATCTTCAAAAAGAAGGACGGACCAATATTTTCGTTACAGGAAATACCGTTATTGATGCCTTAAAAACTACAGTCCAAGAAGACTACGACCACCCTATATTGGAGTGGGCAAAAGGGAGCAAGCTCATCATGTTGACGGCTCATCGTCGCGAAAATCTTGGAGAACCTATGGAGCACATGTTCCGTGCGGTCAACCGGATTTTGGATGAGTTTGAAGATGTCAAGGTGGTCTATCCCATCCACAAAAATCCAAAGGTCAGAGAATTGGCTAGCAAGATTTTTGGAGAGAATGAGCGAATGAAAATCATTGAGCCTTTGGAAGTGATTGATTTTCATAATTTCATGAACCAAAGCTATATGATCTTGACAGACTCAGGTGGTGTCCAAGAAGAAGCACCTTCTTTAGGAAAACCCGTCCTTGTCATGCGTGATACGACAGAGCGTCCAGAAGGTGTGGCTGCAGGGACTTTGAAATTGGTCGGAACAGAAGAAGAAAACATCTATCGCAACTTTAAACTCCTTCTGGAAGACCAAGATGAATACGAGAAGATGAGCCAGGCAAGTAATCCTTATGGGGATGGAACGGCTTGTCAACAGATTGTAGAAATTATTATGAAGGGATTAGCATAATGGAAAAGGTTTCGATTGTCATACCGGTCTATAATGTCGAGGAGTATTTACAGTATAGTGTCGGTAGTCTTAGACAACAGACCTATTCAAATATCGAAATCATCCTGGTCGATGATGGCTCAACTGATCGATCAGGAGAAATTTGCGACCAGTATGCTCAGGAAGATGACCGTATTCGAGTGCTCCATCTTCAAAATGGAGGATTGTCTAATGCTCGAAATACAGGAGTGAAAGCTGCGACAACTGACTGGATTATCTTCCTTGATTCAGATGATTATTATGACATTAGAACAGTCGAATATTTGGTTGGCTTAAAAGAACAGTATAAAGTTGACCTTGTATCGACACCGGTTATTGAAGTCAGAAATCATGAGGACAAAGATTTTTCAGGAGATCTAAATGAAAAGAGCGCTAGGAAATTAGACCGCCATACAGCTCTGATAGAAATGTTCTATGGTCACCACGTTGGGACTCATTCAGGAGGTAAACTCTACAAGAAAGAGATCTTACTCCAACATCCCTATCCAGAAGGAATGATCTACGAAGATTTGGCTGTTGCTTATGAACATATTGCTGCTTGTGAGGAAATTGCAGTTAGCGATCTAAATCTTTATAAATACTATCGAAGACCAGGGAGTATCGTCAATTCTTCTTATAGCGATCGGCTCTTGGATTTCTACAAGGCCATGGAATGGAACAGAGCCTATGTCGAGAGAGACTATCCTGATGATCCGGAAATGAAAAAAGCGGTCAATGCCCGCTATGTCTTTAATGGCTTGCATGTGGTCCACGCTATGCTGGGTTCTCATATGTATGATCAGGTTAACAAAATTCGCAAAGAGTATCGTCGCTATTGGAAAGATATTCTAATCAATTCACATATTACAAGAAAAAATAAACTCAAATACCTTCTTTTGCTCCTTTCTCCTCATTTGTATCAAAAGGTGAGAGCAAAACTAGGCTAGATTGCTAAATAGCCATGTTCTAGAGAAGGAAAAAGAGACAACATCAGGAGGTTTAGGATGATTTATGCAGGGATTTTAGCAGGTGGAACAGGCTCACGGATGGGGATTACGGATATGCCCAAACAATTTTTGGATTTGGGTGGACGTCCTATTTTAATCCACACGGTTGAGAAGTTCTTATTGGTCCATGAGATTCAAAAGATTGTATTGGGGATTCATCCGGACTGGGTGACCTATACGGAAGATCTGGTCGACAAGTACTTGGCTTCTTATAAGGATCGGATCTTGGTTGTAGAGGGAGGAAGTGACCGCAACTCTACCATCGAAAACATCATCCTGGCTATCGATGAGCTGCAGCCTTTGACAGAAGAGGATATTATCGTCACCCATGATTCGGTTCGCCCTTTTGTTAGCCTAAAAACTATCCAAGAAAACATTGAACTAGCCAAGAGCCATGATGTTGTAGATACAGTGGTCGAAGCGACCGATACCATTGTTCAAAGCTTGGACAATACTTTTATCACGGATATCCCAGAACGTCAATACCTCTATCAGGGTCAAACCCCTCAAACCTTCAAAATGAAAGACTTCCTTGCCTTGTACCATGATTTGAGTGACCAGCAGAAAGAAGTCTTGACAGATGCCTGCAAGATCTTTGTCATCAATGGTAAAAAAGTTGCTCTTGCTAAAGGGGAATATTCCAATATTAAAATTACGACGATTACAGATTTGAAAATTGCACGCGGTATGATTGAGGACAATTAATATGTTGAACCAAATCTTTCAGCTGACCCAGCCGAAAAATATTACCATCAAATACCAAGAAGAAGACATGAGCCGTGAAGACAAGGTGTTAATACGCCCTTATTACATGGCTATTTGTCATGCGGACCAACGTTACTATCAAGGAAAACGGGATCCTAAGGTGCTTAAAAAGAAATTACCCATGGCCCTGATCCATGAGTCGTCTGGTATCGTGGTAGCGGATCCTACGGGAACCTATCAACCAGGACAGATTGTGGCCATGGTTCCCAATCAACCTCCTCATCAAACAGAGGGTGTCTTCTTTGAAAATTATTTGGAGGGGACGCACTTCTTGTCTAGTGGCTTTAATGGTTTTATGCAGGAAGTCGTTGCCTTACCGCTGGATCGTGTAGTGGCTTACCCAGAGGAAGTTCGGGGCCCAGTCACAGCTTTAGCGGAATTTAGTAGTGTTGCCATGCATGCCATTCATCGCTTTGACCTCATTGCCCACCAACGAAGAGAGTCCGTTTTGATTTTAGGAGATGGTAGTCTTTCATATGTGGTTGCGACATCTTTGCACTATCTTTACCCAGATTTGAAGATAACTGTAGTTGGGCGCAACAATGATAAACTGCAATTGTTTAATTTCATTCATCAAGCAATTTTAACCAGCGAGTTGACAGACGATCAACGGTTTGATCACGCCTTTGAGTGTACTGGTGGCCAAGGAAGTGAACCAGCCATCAATGACATTATCGATCATATCAATCCCCAAGGAACCGTGATGTTGATGGGGGTTAGTGATAACCGGGTCGCAGTTAATACAAGAGATGTTCTTGAAAAGGGATTGACCTTTGTAGGGTCTTCTCGCTCAGGTCGTGAAGATTTCGAGCGGGCTGTAGAGATGCTGGCTAATCGTCGGGTCCAAAGCCGTTTGAAAAACATTATCCACGTTGATGGAGAAGTTCAAACCATTCCAGATATTCATCGAGCTTTTGCGACGGATTTGATCACACCGTTTAAAACGGTCTTCAAGTGGGGATTGTAGACAGTCATGAAAGTTCTTAAAAATTACGCCTATAATCTCTCCTACCAGTTGCTGGTGATTATCTTGCCTATTATTACCACTCCGTATGTGACGCGGGTCTTTAGCTCGAATGACTTGGGGACCTATGGCTATTTCAACTCCATCGTCACCTATTTTATCCTTTTGGCGACGCTAGGAGTGGCTAACTACGGAACCAAGGAGATTTCAGGACACCGCAATGACATCCAAAAGAATTTCTGGGGGATTTATACCCTCCAGTTAGGTGCGACTTTTGTGTCCATCCTGCTCTATGTCTTGCTGTGCTTGGCGCTTCCTTCTATGCAAAACCCTGTGGCCTATATCTTAGGGCTTAGTTTGGTTTCAAAGGGACTCGACATCTCCTGGCTCTTTCAGGGGTTAGAGGATTTTCGTAAGATTACCGTTCGAAATATCACGGTCAAACTGGTTGGAGTCATCTCCATCTTCTTGTTTGTCAAATCTGCCAATGATCTGTATCTCTATGTATTCTTACTGACCATCTTTGAGCTCTTAGGTCAGCTCAGTATGTGGCTACCTGCTCGGGAGTTCATTGGGAAAGCCCATTTTGATTTGGCTTATGCACGGGTGCATTTAAAACCGGTCATTCTGCTCTTTTTACCGCAGATTGCCATTTCCCTCTATGTCACCTTGGATCGGACCATGCTGGGGGCTCTCGCCTCTACAAAGGATGTAGGGATTTACGACCAGGCCTTGAAATTGGTTAATATCCTATTGACCTTGGTGACGTCTTTAGGAAGCGTCATGCTTCCGCGCGTGGCGAGTCTCTTGGCTTCCGGAGATCACAAGGCTGTCAATAAGATGCACCAAATGTCCTTTTTGATCTATAATTTGGTCATCTTCCCAATCATTGCGGGTATGCTGATCGTCAACGATGACTTTGTTCGATTCTTCTTAGGGAAGGATTTCCAAGATGCTCGCTATGCCATCGCTATCATGATCTTCCGTATGTTCTTCATCGGATGGACCAATATCATGGGGATTCAAATTCTCATCCCACATGATAAGAACAAAGAATTTATGCTGTCAACTACGATTCCTGCTATCGTCAGTGTCGGGTTGAATGTGCTCTTCTTACCTCATTTTGGTTTTATCGGTGCAGCCATTGTATCCGTCTTAACAGAATCCTTGGTATGGCTGATTCAACTGTACTATACCCGTCATTACCTCAAGGAAGTTCCAATTATCGGGTCTATGACAAAAATTATGTTTGCATCTGCTGTGATGTATGGCCTTTTGCTACTTGTAAAACCATTCCTACATTTCACCCCTACCCTGAATGTACTCGTGTATGCGGTGCTTGGTGGGATCATTTATCTGATCGCTATCCTATCTCTGAGAGTGGTAGATGTGAAAGAATTAAAACAACAATTTTTAAATAAACAGTAGAGAGTAGAAAGGAAGGATATGAATTTTTAAGTAAACAAAATCTTTAGAAAAGAATGCTATAGCAGGGGTGTTCCCTAAGCAGGCATTCCAATCTAGACAGAATGAGCTTTTCTTTAAAAATTCTTTATCAGGTAATTTAATGATAAAAATGAAATTTGACGATCTACTGGTTGGTTTTGTCGTCTCGATTGTGATCTTCTTTAATACAATATCCACTACGATGTTAAATAAGGGCTTTTTGCATGTTGGTGCTAGCTCCCTCTTAGTGGTTGTAGCTCTCTTATTGCTTCGTTTTTTTAATAAAATCTCGATTCCCTATCATTATCTAATCTTGTCTGCCATGTTATTGATGGTAGCTGTTATGGTTTATTTTAAGACAGATAAGTTAAATTTCTTAGTTTATTCTCTCTTAATGATTTTGCTGGTCAATGCGGATAGGAAAGTCATTTTAAAAACTTATGTAGGTGTTGCAGGTACGATTGTCCTTGCAGTATTTCTATTGTCACTGTTAAAGGTTGTTCCAAACTTACAATATAGTCGGGGTGCTGTTATCCGTAATTCATTTGGGTTTATCTATCCAACAGATTTCGCAGCCCATTGTTTCTACCTTTATGTCGCAATCTCCTATTTGCTAAAAGATCGGTATATTGGCTTACGATCTCTGAGTGGCGTTCTTCTAGCTCTCTTTATTATCAAGTTCTGTGACGCTCGTATGAATGCGATCTCGCTTTTGGTCGCTGTCTTGCTCTTTCTCTTCTTTTATTTTACAAAAGAGAAAAAGTTGAAGTTGTATCACTTGTTGCCTTATTCGATCATCCTTTTTTCAAGCGGAATGATCTACTTGACCTATCATTTCTCCTGGTCATCTCCACTTTATGTTCAAATTAATCAATTCATTACTGGTCGGTTAGCCCTGGGTAAAAATGCTTTTAATTTATACCCTTTGAATTGGTTTGGAACAAGAGAGGTTCAGTTTATTGGATCCGGAGGAAGCACAGAGTCTGTCCTCAATTATAATTATGTCGATTCGTCTTATGTTCAGATGTTATTTACATATGGTATCGTACCGGTTGCTTTATTAGTATGTATTTATGTCATTGTTTCAAAATATGAATTCAAGAAGGGGCGTTATTTATTTGTTGCGATCTTGTCCCTCATTGCGATTAACTGTATGATTGAAGCATTTTGGTTTGTACCGACTTATAACATCTTTATGTTCACACTCTTTGCGACAGAAATTGTCAAGAAAAAGCCGGCCAATTCCCTCTCTTATAGTGAGGAAATTGGGGGGATTTGAAGGTCTAATCTATAGCTATGAGTCTAACGAAACGGCTAAGAGTTTAGATATATTTTAAAATAGAAAAATAATGGAGTCTACTATGTACGATTATCTGATTGTTGGTGCTGGTTTGTCTGGAGCCATTTTCGCACATGAAGCTACAAAACGTGGCAAAAAAGTAAAAGTGATTGACAAGCGTGATCACATCGGTGGAAATATCTACTGCGAGGAGATTGAAGGCATCAACGTCCACAAGTATGGTGCCCACATTTTCCATACCTCCAACAAAAAAGTGTGGGACTATGTCAACCAGTTCGCTGAATTCAACAACTATATCAACTCACCAGTAGCTAACTACAAGGGCAGTCTGTACAATCTTCCCTTCAACATGAATACTTTTTATGCTATGTGGGGAACCAAGACTCCTCAAGAAGTCAAGGACAAGATTGCCGAGCAAACAGCTGACATGAAAGATGTTGAACCGAAAAACTTGGAAGAACAAGCCATCAAATTGATTGGTCCAGATATCTACGAAAAGTTGATTAAGGGCTATACAGAAAAACAATGGGGACGTTCTGCCACAGACCTTCCACCCTTTATCATCAAACGTCTTCCGGTTCGTCTGACCTTTGATAATAACTACTTTAATGACCGTTACCAAGGGATTCCAATCGGTGGCTATAACGTTATCATTGAAAACATGCTGGGTGATGTAGAAGTAGAACTTGGAGTTGACTTCTTTGCCAATCGTGAAGAGCTTGAAGCTTCAGCTGATAAAGTTGTCTTTACAGGAATGATTGACCAGTACTTTGACTACAAACATGGGGAGTTGGAGTACCGTAGTCTTCGTTTTGAACACGAAATCTTAGATGAAGAAAATCATCAAGGGAATGCGGTCGTCAACTATACAGAGCGTGAGATTCCTTATACTCGTATCATTGAGCATAAGCACTTCGAGTATGGTACACAACCCAAGACAGTTATCACCCGCGAATACCCCGCTGACTGGAAACGTGGGGATGAACCCTACTATCCAATCAATGATGAAAAGAACAACGCTATGTTTGCCAAGTACCAAGAAGAAGCAGCTAAAAATGATAAGGTCATCTTCTGTGGACGGCTAGCAGACTATAAATACTACGACATGCACGTGGTCATTGAGCGTGCTCTAGAAGTCGTAGCAAATGAGTTTGATTGAAAGAAACCATAATCTATGAAATACTACTTAAAAGAAGAATTCCTGCATGATGTCAACGCAAAGAACGCAGGAAATAAAGCACGCAATGACGTAGAAAGTATTGTGAAAGAAGAAGGCTATCATCCTTTGGTCCTTTCTGTCGACAATTGGTATCAGATGAGTACCCTTGTGGCTCAACGCCATAAGGCCAAGGCTTTCGGTCAAGCCTTGGATCAACTAAAGCAAGGAGATGAGTTGCTGATCCAGTTTCCAATGCTTCACCATAGTTTTTTCTCAACCCATTTGGTTAAAAAAGCACAAAAAAGAGGGATTAAAGTCTATCTCTTGATTCATGACCTAGAAGTGCTTCGCCATGCCAATATGACGTCACTACCTTTAAAACACAGAATTCGGATGTACCTTCAAGAAGCAAGTTTTCTCAAAGCAGCTGATGGGATCATCGCCCACAACCCGGTGATGAAATCTGTCTTGGTGGATAAAGGAATTGCGGAAGATAAGATTGTCAGCCTGGGCATTTTCGACTATTTGATTCCAAATTTCCAAGAAAAGAGTGGCCAAACAAAAGACCAGCCGATCATTGTGGCAGGTAATTTGGCCCAGGAAAAAGCTGGTTATCTCTATGGTCTTCCTGCAGAACCTGCCTATAATCTCTATGGTGTTGGTTTTGATGAGAGTAGAGCTTTAGAGAATGAGACCTACTTTGGATCCTTCCTACCGGATGAGCTTCCTGCGGCCCTTGAAGGTGGTTTTGGACTTGTCTGGGATGGGGATAGTGCGGAAACCTGTAGTGGTGTCTTTGGCGAGTACCTTCGCTACAACAACTCTCACAAGGCGTCGCTTTATCTAGCATCGGGCTTCCCACTTGTAGTGTGGAAACAGTCAGCCTTATCTCACTTTGTGCTTGAGAAGGACTGTGGGATTGCAGTGGAGTCGCTTCATGATTTGAAGGAGACCATCGACAATCTTTCAGATGCTGATTACCAAGATTTGGTGGACAATGCCAAGCGTGTTGGCCAGGAAATCCGAGATGGTCACTACTTAAAGACGGCCTTAAAGCGTTTAGCATAAGATCAAAAGAAGTCAGACGGACTTCTTTTTTAGTTTTTTAAAAAAATATCACTAATTTTAAAAATTTGCCTTATAAAACTTTTCATCGCTGAAACCGTGTGGTAAAATGATTAACGTATAAAATTTGTATAAAGGGAAGTTTATATGAAAAAGAAAGATCTTATTTTTTATGCTGGAGCGGCAGTCTTGATGGCTGTATCTGCTCAGGGAGTCAGTGCAGATGAGCTGGTTTCAAACGAGGCTGCTACTACTGAAGGCAACCAAGTCCAAGCTGAAAAAGCGCCAGAAGTAGCCGTTGCTGAAAAGTCGGTAGCACCTGTCGCAAGCAACTATGCAGCACCAGCAAATGTGACCGAACAGCCTGTGGCATCTGCGAGCAAGGTCGCGGCTTCAGAAAGTGGGGCTCCATCTGTAGAGAAAGCTACAGAAGCATCGACTACTGAGAAAAAAGAAATTCCTCTTCCGTCTGATGCAGGAAGCACGACCTTCTTTAACACAGGCACTCACGCTCCAGCTGGTCGTTCAACAGATGTGGCGGTTCAGCCAAAATCATTCGTTGATGTGAGTAGCCATAACGGAGACATTAGTATTGGAGACTACCGTACCCTAGCTAATAAAGGCGTGGGCGGTGTCGTTGTCAAATTGACAGAAGACACTTGGTACAATAACCCGAATGCGGAGAACCAAATTCGCAATGCACAAGCTGCGGGTCTGCAAGTATCGACCTACCACTTCTCACGCTATACTTCTGAGGAAGCAGCGCGTGCAGAAGCGCGATTCTACATTGCAGCTGCACAACGTTTGAGTTTGCCAAAGAATACCCTCATGGTCAATGACTTTGAGGATGCCAAGATGCAGCCAAACATTAACCGCAACACCCAAGCTTGGGCTGACGAAATGCGCAAAAATGGCTACACCAACTTGATGTTCTACACCAGTGCTAGCTGGTTGGATGAAAACAACCTTCGCAAGAAAGGTCCTGTTAACACCGCTCAATTTGGGCTTCAGAATTTCTGGATTGCTCAATACCCTTCTCCAAAACTGTCTGTAAACGATGCGAAAAGCTTGCGTTACAATGGGAAAGCTGGCGCGTGGCAGTTCACTTCTCAAGCGGAATTGCTTCCAGGAAAACACCTCTTTGACCACAGTGTGGACTATACCGGTCGCTTTACAGCGAACGCAAAACCTGCAGCGGATCCAACAGAAGGCAGCTTAAGTGGGAAGATTGACATTGTCAATAACGATACTATGACGGGACGCTTTGACGTTGTCATCTCAAATGTCAAGGCGCCAAATGGAGTTCGAAGTGTTTCTGTACCAATCTGGTCAGAAACAGGTGGCCAAGATGACCTTGTTTGGTATACAGCCAACCGTCAAGCAAATGGGACCTATACCGTCAATGTAAAAGCAGCGGATCATAAAAACTCAACCGGTCTTTACAATGTCCATCTTTACTATGTTCAGAACAATGGACAAATGACAGGTGTAGGTGGAACAACGACGACAGTAGCCGTTGGAAAGAAAAATCAGACACCAGTGTCAGCTGATTTGACTATTGCAAAATCAGAAAAAGACGGTACCTTCACCATTACAGCTAAGAACCTTCAAGGCTTCGATGGCTACAAGGAAGTGAAGATTCCATTCTGGTCTCATGCCAATGGCATGAAAGACATCATCTGGTATACTCCGACTCGCCAGGCAGACGGTTCTTATACTGTAACAGCCAAAGCTAGTGACCACGAAAACGCTGATGGCAAATACGAAGCGCAGGTCTTCTATGTAGATGCCCAAGGTCAAAACAAATTTGTGAAAAAGGCCTTTATCGATTATACGGCGACAAAACCGGCCAATGCTGTCGCAGCTGATCTGACCATTACAAAATCAGAAAAAGATGGTACCTTCACCATCACGGCTAAGAATCTTCAAGGCTTCGACGGCTACAAGGAAGTGAAGATTCCATTCTGGTCTCATGCCAATGGGATGAAGGATATCATCTGGTATACTCCAACTCGTCAAGCAGATGGTTCTTATACTGTAACGGCCAAAGCTAGTGACCACGAAAACGCTGATGGCAAATACGAAGCGCAGGTCTTCTATGTGGATGCTAACGGCCAAAACAAGTTTGTCAAGAAAGCCTTTATCGATTACACAGCTTCTAAACCATCTGCTGATCTGACCATTACAAAATCAGAAAAAGACGGCACCTTCACCATCACAGCTAAGAACCTTCAAGGCTTCGATGGCTACAAGGAAGTGAAGATTCCATTCTGGTCTCATGCCAATGGGATGAAAGATATCATCTGGTACACGCCAACTCTCCAGGCAGACGGTTCATATACTGTAACAGCCAAAGCCAGTGACCACGAAAACGCTGATGGCAAGTACGAAGCGCAGGTCTTCTATGTGGACGCTCAAGGCCAAAACAAGTTTGTCAAGAAAGCCTTTATTGATTACAAAAATCAATCTCGTCCAACCGGCACTCTCTTGATCCAAAACAACAATAAGGATACAG
>JAWGXY010000003.1:0-47338 GCA_032572035.1 Streptococcus parasanguinis | reverse complement strand
TCCTAATATTTTTTTCAATCGTTGTTCCTCTTCTAGTAGGAAGCTTTCTTTTGCTTTTTTATTTTTCTGTTTTCTTTTTGAACTGATCTTACTTTCTAATGTTCGAACATTTAAATGATCCTGTTTGATTCGCTCCAACCAAAAGCGCTGCTCTTCCTCATCAAGAGGAACAAGAACACGCGCGTGAGCCGAAGAAATATCATTTTGAATGACTGCTTCTTGAACAGAGGGAGCTAGATGTAACAAGCGAAGCATATTGCTGATATAGGGTCTAGATTTCCCCATAAATTGAGCGATTTGGTCGTGCTTATAGCCATGATCAACGAGCTTCTGGTAGGAGATAGCTTCTTCAATTGGATTGAGATCTTCTCGTTGAAGATTTTCAATAATGGCTTGTCGCATCATTTCTTGATCCGTTAACTCTTTAATAATCGCAGGAACAAGCTCTAATCCAGCAATTTTTGAAGCTCTAAAACGTCTTTCACCTGCAAGCAATTCAAAACCAATTATTGGAGATTTTCTGACAATAATGGGTTGAATTAAGCCATTTTCTTTGATTGACTGAGCCAGTTCTTCTAATTTTTCTTGATCAAATACTTTTCTTGGTTGGAAAGGATTGGTTCGAATGTCCTTTACCGCTATTTTTTCTAATTTTTCCATCTTATGAATAGAATAACACACCTTTACAAATTCGTAAAGGTGTGTTTACAAGTATGTCAAGAAAGTGAAAGTTAATCGCTCAGATCCTCAGTTGATTTTGTCAACTTGATAGAAGTTGTTTGTTGTTTTCCGTCACGATAGAATGTTACCTTGATCGTATCGTTGATTTGGTGAGAATAGAGGGCGGATTGTAAATCTGCCGTTGACTCGATATCTGTATCATCGATCTTTGTGATCACATCATAGCGTTGCAATTTATCTGAAGCAGGCATATTTTCAAGTGTTGAACGAACCAGTACTCCTCCAGAGATTTTTTCAGGAAGTTTTAATTGGCTTAAATCAGATGTTGAAAGGTTGGATAAATCCATCATTTGGATTCCAAGAGCTGGTCGAACTACTTTTCCTTTTTCTTCTAGCTGTTTGATAATATTGACAACATCATTTGCAGGAATAGCAAATCCCATTCCTTCTACTGAAGTTTGTCCATTATTTGAAATTTTACTTGAGGTAATCCCAATGACTTGTCCTTGAATATTGATTAATGGCCCTCCAGAGTTCCCTGGGTTGATGGCTGCGTCTGTTTGTAAGGCGCGTGTAGAGATATTTTGTCCATTATCAGCTTTCAAATTCACATTGCGACCTTGGCTAGAAATGATCCCTTGAGTAACAGAATTCGCATAATCAGTTCCAAGAGGGCTACCGATTGCAATTGCAGTCTCACCGACTGTTAATTGGTTTGAATCTCCGAATTCAGCTACTGCCTTTGCTTTATCCGCACTAATACGAACGACTGCAATATCAGAATAGACATCTGATCCAACTACTTCTCCGGGGACTTTATTCCCATCTGCTAAAAGAATATCTACTTTTTTAGCACCATTGATTACATGGGTGTTGGTAACAAGGTAGGCATATTTTCCTTCTTTTTTATAAATGACCCCAGAACCTTCACTAGAAATTTGTGAGTCAGAGTTTTCTTCTTTTTCAAATAACCCTTGATTCGAAGAATCAGAATAAGTAATCACAGAAACTACAGCATTTTTCACCTTGTCTACGGCCTCACTAGTTGAGGTTGTATTTTTATAAGCTGTTTTAACAGTGGTTGAGTGGACTTGCTTACTTTCAGTATTTGAAGTAGAAGAATGAGATGTTTGTAAGGTTAAAAAGGTTCCAAGAATACCACCTAGAAAACCTACAACAAAAATGAGGGCTATGTTTCCAAGTTTTTTTAGTAAATTAGATGAAGATTTCATATTTTCCTCCTAAGGATATCAAATTGTCTAGAGTATAGAAAAACTTTCTTAATTATATCTTAAATAACTAAAGTTATCCACAAATTGTGGATAAGTTGTAGAATTTAGTTGAGAAATGGCTTTTAAAAGGACTTTATAGAATAGATTTCCTTTCTATAGCTGTGGATTATTTGTGGAATTGAAGAATTATGCTACAATAGGGGAATGAAAATTAAATTGATAACCGTTGGAAAATTAAAAGAAAAATACTTAAAAGATGGGATCGCGGAGTATATTAAAAGGCTTGGTCGATTTGCAAAAGTAGAACAGGTTGAGTTAGTTGATGAAAAAACTCCAGATCGTGCCAGTCAACTCGAAAATCAACAAATCCTTGAAAAAGAGGGGGAACGAATTCTCTCTAAGATTTCAGATAAGGAATATGTGATTGTATTAGCCATCGAAGGAAAACAATTTCCTTCAGAGAAATTTAGTCAAACGATTGACCAGATTATGACATCTGGTTATTCAAACCTTACTTTTGTTATTGGAGGCAGTCTTGGTCTGTCTCCTGAAGTGAAAAAAAGAGGAAATCTATTAATGAGCTTTGGTCAATTAACTCTTCCTCATCAGTTGATGAAATTAGTGTTGGTGGAACAAATCTATCGTGCTTTCATGATTCAACAGGGGAGTCCTTACCATAAATAACCTTGACGCTCCTTCCTTTTTCTGCTAAAATGAAGTAAGTTCGGTCTCATAGCTCAGCTGGATAGAGCATTCGCCTTCTAAGCGAACGGTCGCAGGTTCGAATCCTGCTGGGATCAAATGAAAGATGCAGCTTTTGCTGCATCTTTTCTTTTATGTTAAAATGTATAAATTTTCGTTATCTATTAATTTTTGTATACTTTGCTATAGATTAATAGTAATGAAATGATTTATTAGGAATATTTTAAAAAAGAACTAACAATCCCTATATAGTGCAAAGTGTAGATTATATAAATTGTGTAAAATAGTTTTCATTCATGTAACAAAAACATTAAAAAGATTACAATTTTACCGATTCCCTTTAATTTTAGGCTATTTTATATTATAATTTTTTGTATATAATATTTTATTTTTTTATAATAATACTAAAGTATAATAAAATAGAAAAAACAAAGTGGGAGAATTTGTGTGATTCAGTCATTAATCTTGTCTTTTCTCTTGGGAGGGATCATTGTTCTGACGTTTGCATTAGTGGACGAAAAAATCTATCAGGAACATCAATTTGCGTTTATCTTTCTGCTGAGCACCTTTGTTCTTCTTTTTGAAAGTCTCTTAGTATTTTTAGATGTGACTTTATTTTCAAATATTCGACTCTCTGATTTAAATATGCTCTTATGGCCGGTTTATTTATATCCTTATTATCATTATGCCAATCGGACGAATCGCTTGTGTGCCATTTTTTATTCTTTTTTTACTTATTTAGCGGTTGAAGGAACAGCAACTTTTCTGACGATAATTGTCTCTTCAGTGTTGGGAGATGCTTTAGTAGCAGCTTACTCGATTGTCTACAATATGTGTATTCGTTTGGTCTCTTTAGGAATCATTTTGAAGTTAATTGACTTATTTGAATTTGATTTCACTCCTTTTTATGAGAAAGAATTTGAAAAATATTTAAAGAGACTCATCTGCGTCTATTTTGCTATATTTGTAGTGATTAATTTTGCTTTATGGATTAGTGAACAAGCGCAATTTAAAAATTTTGGGAGTATGTTGGCAACGATTTGTTTTTTCTCTTTTGTAGTCAGCTTATTCCATATGAAAATCGAGCGAGATCAGTATCGTAAAAATTTAGAACTGGAGTATAAAGAATTTTCTGAGCAACAAATGAGTCGGTATATGGCTGAAATTCAAAGTCTCTATTCTATTGTTAGGGGATTTCGTCATGATTTGGGAAATTTAGTTATTTCTATGTCATTAGCTATTGAGGAAGAAAATATTCCAGAAATACAGAGAATCCATAGAGAAGTATTGGAAAAAGGTTATAAAGAGATCAATACAGAAGCATTATCAGGATTCAACTTGGTCAATATCAAAGATTCTGCTTTACGAAGTATTTTGATTCGAGGCTGGTTGGATGCAAGAGATGCTGGGGTGGAAATGACCTTTGAAACGAGTGAACCAATCGAGCAACTACCAGTTGATTTATTAGATATCGTGAGAATCGTTGGGATTCTAGTGACAAACGCTTTGGAAGCTTCAAAAGAAGCAGAAGAAAAGAAAGTTCATATTGCTATTTTCTCTATTTCAAAAATTGTTTACTTAGTGATTCATAATACAACAAATGAAATCACTTTTGATATTAGAAAAATATATGAAGAAGGTTATTCGACAAAAGGAGAAAATAGAGGACTAGGATTAAATAATGTGAGAAAAATCTTAGCAAATTATGGAACGATGTTTTTAGAAACGGAATTGCAAGGAAATCGTTTTTTACAAGTTTTGAAGATTGGAGGATACGAACAAGAATGAAGGTTTTTTTATTAGAAGATGAGCTCTCTCAACAGATACGGGTAGAAAAACACATTGCAGAAATTGCTAAGGAATTAGACATTAAACTTGAAGTGATTTCTACCGGTAAAATTTCGGAATTTGAAAATTATATCCAACATTCGGATATCCATCAATTATATTTTCTAGATATTCATATCCAAGACAATGAGTATTGTGGGCTGGAAATTGCTCAAAAAATACGAGAAGCAAATCCTTATGCCATTATTGTTTTTATTACTACAAAATCAGAATTCGCTTCGATTACCTATCGTTATAAAGTATCTGCCTTAGATTTTATTGATAAAAATTTGAATGAAGATTTATTTAGATTAAAAATAAAGGAGTGTATTGAGTACCTAACAACTATTCAAATTGGAAATGATGATTTGACAGATTATTTTGAGTATGACTTTAAGGATAAAAAGATAAAAATTCCATTTAAGGATATTCTTTATATTGAAACTGTTGGTTCGGCTTATAAATTAAACTTAGTTGGGAAAAATTTTCAAAAAGAAATTGCGGGAAGTTTATCAGATGTCTTGGAGAAAGATGTGGAGGAGAGATATTTCAGTCCCCATCAATCTTTTATCGTGAATAGAAGTATGATCATTGGAATGGATAAGAAAAAGAAACAGCTGCTGTTGAAAGAAGGGTATTCTTGTCCAATCTCAAGAAGTAATATCAAACGTGCCAAAAAATTAATTGAAGAGCAAAATTTAGAATTTAGTGCTTGACAATTAGTTAAATTTTGATATAATGGGATATGTTCTGTTAATGAATATATGGTCCGTTGGTCAAGGGGTTAAGACACCGCCTTTTCACGGCGGTAACACGGGTTCGAATCCCGTACGGACTATATCTCATTCCGCCATAGCTCAGTTGGTAGTAGCGCATGACTGTTAATCATGATGTCGTAGGTTCGAGTCCTACTGGCGGAGCTAGTATAGCACCCATTTGGGTGTTTTTTTGTTTTGAAAAGGCTAGGATAATGACTATCCTAGCCTTTTATTTATAAGTGAACCGATGGTTAGATTCCTTAACTTTTTCGTCTTTTTATTTGTCTCCATTCGTAGAGGAAGAAGAGAATGATTCCAACGAAAAAGGCAATGAGTCCTTCAATGAAACCTTGGGGAACAAATGTTAAGGTGACTGTTCCGGATCCTTTTGAAACACGAACTCCCATTAATCCTTTCTGGATGCGATGAATTTGGATAGGCTTTCCATTTTGTTTAGCTGACCAGCCTTTATCATAAGGGAGTGTAAAAATAAGGGTAGTGTCTCTATTTGCGTTATAGGCTGCTACCAATTTGTTTTTCTTTTTGTGAATAGCAACTTCTTGCTGACGAATACTAGCGATAGCTTGTGTGTATTGGTCAAGATCCAGAGCAAAAAATTCTGGTACATCAAAGGAAACTGTCGAATTTTCTGGGAAACTCATACGAATAGTAACTGTTTCCTCTGTGTCAAAATGGCCAATCGAAAAGAATGGAAAGGCATTATCAATGGTATAGCGTTGGGTCTGTCCATTGTAGCTGATTTCAATATCTTTCCGATCATCGTTTGAAAATTGTAAATTTGGAACATTGACATATAGTTGGCTATGGGCAGGAACCGTTACTTCATATTGAATACTTGCGTAGGATAGATGACTATCTTCTTCAATTTTTGCAGTTTGCAACGAAGATGTAGTATTTTGTGAAGTAGGCGAGAGAATATTTAATTTCTTATAAAATTTATATTTTTCATCCGTGATTTGATGGATGAATCGTGTCTGATTATCCAGTGTCAAATTCGTAAAGGAAGTATTTTTATAAGGTTTTGCTGACAGAAAGGCGATTGGTAAGGCATATTCGTTTTCTGAAAGTGAGACTCCATTTTTGGTTGCAATCTCTTTAAATCCAAATTTTTGAACAGGTTGTTGGCTTAAATTATAGCGAACACCAAATAGACTATCCATTAAAATAGAATTGTTTTGGTATCGAAGATTGAGGTTGGTTCCTTCAGATTTAAATCCTAGTTTGTCCAATGTCGAGCTAGCATCCGTATTTCGTACAGATGAAAATTGAGAAATTCCATTATAACCATACTTCATGCTATCATTGCCAGTTTGTGGCTGTAGAATCTCAGTCCGATAATTAGAGTCTGTCTTCTCTCTTACTAAGGATTGGATGGCTTTTAAGTCTCGTTCGTAGGATGATCGAGAAGCAAATACCCATTCATTCGCAATTCCTTCCATTTGATAATAACTATTCACCGATAATTCAAAGATGGAGAAAAACAGGATCGAAAGATAGAAAAGTCTAGGCGGTATCTTTTTTAGGATAAATCCTAAACAGACCAAATAGAAAGCAATTAAAAATTCAAAAGTAACAATGAAATTGACAGCATCTAAAAATTTATAGTGACTGCTGTAAAGGACAGTTGCTCCAAATCCTAGAATAAGGAGGAAATTAGCAAGACTAAAACGAATCCAAGTGATCTCCTCTATTCTATTTAGTACTTCTCCTGCCATCAGAATAATCGTCAAAGAAAAGATCCAAGAGTATCGATGAAGAAACATATTTGGCGCGTGCATACCTTGCCAAAGGAGATCTAATAATTGAAAACGAAAACTCAAAATAAGAATGGTCAAGAGTATAAAGTAAGAAAGTTTCACGTGAAACTTGATCGACTTTACAAAGAAAAAGGTAATCGCTAAAAGAAGTGGAAATAATCCCACGTAGATCATTGGAATTGATCCATATTTAGTAGTGTCAAAACTTCCAATGAAATTTTTTGCAAATACGTCAAGATACCAACTTTTTTCTGTAAAGATACTGTCAACCTTTGAAAAACTTTCTCCATGAGTGCGTAAATCTAAGAAGGTTGGATATAACATCACAAGGCTTGTGATAACTGATAAAAGAGATACAATCACAAAATGAAAGAAGCGTTTTCCAATTCCTTTGATGTCCCATGACAGTTGTGTCAAGTACCATAAAATAAGAAAAATAGACATCATAAACCCAAAATAATAATTTTGGATAAACAAGCTGGTTAAGCTGATAAAGTAGAGAATCTCTCCCTCATTGTAAATGAGTTTTTTGAATCCATAAAGAATTAATGGTGCTAGGATAAAAACATCAAGCCAAGTTTTGATTTCAATTTGGCTGATAGCAAAGCTCATAAGAGCAAATGAGGTTGAAAGGGTAAGAACCAGGGATCTAGGAATTTTAGAAAACATTCCATGTAAACTAATATAAGTGCTTAACCCAATAGCTCCAAATTTAAGAAGAGTGATGAGGTAAACAGCATTCGGCATGGATTGTGCATTAAAGAAGAAGACAAGAGGAGAAAAGAAACTTCCTAGATAATAGCTACTGAGTGCATAGAAATTAATGCCTAGTCCACTTTGAAAACTGTAAAATAGGCTATCTGTCCCGTGTAAAATATTTCGAAGTGTGGTATCAAAAATGACATACTGATGATAACCATCTCCTAATAAGGGGGATGTATCACTGTTCCAGTAGATTCCTTGCGAGAGGTAAATAAAGAACATCATGATAGCTGGAATCAGGAAAGAAGATACTATAAAAAGGGATGTTTTTAGCTTTGTTTTATTCATATATTTCTACTGAAAGAGCCTGAAATCATTATTTCAGGGCTCTTTATTTTTATGATTGACTCCAAAGTTCTTTCACTTTTGCTTGAACTTCTTCATTTTCAAGAAACTCATCATAGGTTTCATCAATACGATCGATTACGCCGTTTTTTGAAAGAACGATAATATGGTTGGCGAGTGTTTGAATGAATTCGTGGTCATGGCTTGCAAAGATAATCGATTCTTTAAAATTCTTCAATCCATCATTCAAACTTGAAATAGACTCCAAATCCAAGTGATTGGTTGGATCATCCAGTACAAGAACATTTGACTTGAGGAGCATCAATTTAGACAACATGACACGAACTTTTTCTCCCCCTGACAAGACGTTGACAGACTTGTTAACTTCGTCACCCGAAAAGAGCATACGTCCTAAGAAACCACGAAGGAAAGTATTGTCATCTTCTTCTTTACTTGCAAATTGACGAAGCCAATCAAGAATACTTTCACCACCTGCAAAATCACGACTGTTGTCTTTTGGTAGATATGATCGACTAGTTGTAACTCCCCACTTGACAGTTCCTTCATATTCAATATCATCCATCAATGCACGGATTAAAGCGGTTGTTTGAATATCGTTCTGTCCGATAAGCGCGGTTTTGTCACCAGGACGTAAGATAAAGCTGATATTGTCAAGGATGGTTTCTCCATCAATCTTGACAGAAAGATTTTCTACTGTCAAGAGATCGTTACCGATTTCTCGTTCCGCCTTAAAGTTGATAAATGGGTATTTTCGGCTAGATGGAACAATTTCTTCTAACTCAATCTTGTCAAGCATTTTTTTACGAGATGTTGCTTGTTTTGATTTTGAAGCGTTGGCTGAGAATCGTGCGACAAACTCTTGTAATTGTTTAATTTTTTCTTCAGCTTTTGCGTTTCTATCTGCTTGTAATTTTGCTGCAAGTTCAGAAGATTCTTTCCAGAAATCATAGTTTCCGACGTAAAGTTTAATTTTTCCAAAGTCGAGATCCGCCATATGGGTGCAGACTTTGTTCAAAAAGTGGCGGTCATGGGATACAACGATAACCGTATTTTCAAAATCAATCAGAAAATCTTCTAACCAGGTAATGGATTGAATATCCAATCCATTGGTCGGCTCGTCCAAAAGAAGGACATCTGGTTTACCAAAAAGGGCTTTAGCTAAGAGAACTTTTACTTTATCCCCATTGGCTAACTCGCTCATAGTTTGATAATGAAGGTCTTCTGAAATATTTAGATTTTGAAGCAATTGAGATGCTTCACTTTCTGCTTCCCATCCACCAAGTTCGGCAAATTCACCTTCCAGTTCAGCTGCACGGACGCCGTCTTCATCAGAAAAATCTTCTTTCATGTAGATAGCATCTTTTTCTTTCATAATGTTGTAGAGCTTTTCATTTCCCATAATGACAACATCGATGACCCGCTCGTCTTCGTAGTCAAAGTGATTTTGACGCAAAACAGACAAACGTTCATCAGGGCCAAGAGAAATATGACCAGTTGTTGGTTCAATATCTCCAGCTAAAATTTTTAAAAAGGTTGACTTTCCAGCACCGTTGGCACCGATGAGACCGTATGTATTTCCTTCTGTAAAGTTGATATTGACATCGTCAAACAATTTTCGATCACTAAAACGTAGTGAGACGTCTGATACTGTAAGCAATGATTTTCTCCTCTTTCTATAATGTCTTCATTTTACTAGAAAATAGGGGAAAATTCAACTTTTTTACTGTCAATTTGTTTTTACAATGATGTAAACGAAATTGACAGTTTAGTAAAGTGTTAATTCCTTACAAACATAGAGGATAGACTAACATTTTCAACTAGAAAGTGCTATAATGATAGGGATAACGATTAAGGAGAAGAGTATGACAAAACCCATCATTCTGACAGGAGATAGACCGACAGGAAAACTCCATATCGGCCACTATGTTGGTTCTTTAAAAAATCGCGTCTTGTTGCAAAATAAAGACGAGTATAATATGTTTGTTTTCTTAGCAGACCAGCAAGCTTTGACAGACCATGCAAAAGATCCAAAAACGATTGTAGAATCTATTGGTAATGTTGCTTTGGATTATCTGGCAGCTGGACTAGATCCTGAAAAAGTTACGATTTTCATTCAAAGTCAGATTCCTGAATTAGCGGAATTGACCATGTATTACATGAATCTTGTATCTTTGGCGCGACTTGAAAGAAACCCAACTGTAAAAACCGAGATTTCTCAAAAAGGTTTTGGTGAGAGTATTCCAACAGGATTTTTGGTATACCCTATTTCACAAGCAGCCGATATCACAGCTTTTAAAGCAAATTTTGTTCCCGTAGGAAATGATCAAAAGCCAATGATTGAGCAAACTCGTGAGATTGTTCGTTCCTTTAATCATGCTTACAACACAGATACTTTGGTGGAACCGGAAGGGATTTATCCTGAAAACGAAGCAGCAGGGCGCTTACCTGGTTTAGACGGAAATGCTAAAATGTCTAAATCGTTGAATAATGGCATTTACCTAGCTGATGATGCAGATACTTTAAAGAAAAAAGTGATGAGTATGTATACTGATCCTGATCATATTAAAGTAGAGGATCCAGGAAAAATCGAAGGCAATATGGTATTTCATTACCTGGATGTATTTGGCCGTCCAGAAGATGTAGCTGAAATTGCAGAAATGAAAGAACATTATCAACGTGGTGGACTTGGTGATGTAAAGACCAAACGATATCTTTTAGAAATTTTAGATCGTGAATTAAGACCGATTCGTGAAAGACGCCTTGAGTTTGCAAAGGATATGGGTGAGGTCTACTCTATTCTTGAAAAAGGAAGTGAGCGCGCTCGAAATGTAGCAGCTCAAACACTGGATGAAGTAAAATCTGCGATGGGAATTACCTATTTTAAAAAATAAAACGACTTCATTAATAGCGAACATTTCTTTACTGTTCATTGATAATTTACCAATAAATGATTGACAAATTGCCATAGAATGGTATGATATTAACAATAAAAATTCGAGCCTTGCTCAAATAAAAAGAAAAGAGGATCCAGCTAATGTCTAATTGGGACACAAAGTTTTTAAAAAAAGGGTTTACATTCGATGACGTGCTTTTGATTCCAGCAGAAAGTCATGTATTGCCTAATGATGCAGATTTAAGTACACAATTAGCAAGTAATTTACGCTTGAATATCCCAATCATTACTGCTGCTATGGATACGGTGACTGAAAGTCAAATGGCAATTGCCATGGCACGTGCTGGTGGACTTGGTGTTATCCATAAAAACATGTCAATTGAGCAACAGGCAGATGAAGTACGCAAAGTAAAACGCTCTGAAAATGGGGTTATCATTGATCCGTTCTATTTGACTCCGTCTCATACAATTGCAGAAGCAGATGAGTTGATGGGACGATACCGAATCAGTGGTGTTCCTGTTGTTGAAACTCTTGAAAATCGTAAATTAGTTGGTATCCTTACAAACCGGGATTTGCGTTTTATCTCTGATTACAATCAACCCATTTCAAATCATATGACGAGTGAAAATTTGGTGACTGCACCGGTTGGAACTGATTTGGAAACAGCTGAACGAATTCTACAAGAGCACCGTATTGAAAAATTACCATTGGTAGATGAAAATGGTCGTCTTTCTGGCTTGATTACAATCAAAGATATTGAAAAAGTTATTGAGTTTCCAAATGCGGCTAAGGATGAATTTGGTCGTTTGCTTGTAGCTGGTGCCGTAGGGGTTACTTCAGATACTTTTGAACGTGCAGAAGCTCTTTTTGAAGCTGGTGCAGACGCAATTGTCATCGATACTGCTCATGGACATTCTGCGGGTGTTCTTCGTAAGATTGCAGAAATTCGTGCCCACTTCCCAGATCGTACCTTGATTGCAGGAAATATTGCAACCGCTGAAGGTGCTCGTGCATTATTTGATGCAGGGGTAGACGTAGTTAAGGTCGGAATTGGTCCAGGATCAATCTGTACAACTCGTGTTGTTGCAGGGGTTGGTGTTCCTCAAGTGACTGCTATTTATGACGCAGCCGCTGTAGCTCGTGAATATGGAAAAACGATCATTGCTGATGGTGGTATCAAGTATTCAGGAGATATTGTCAAAGCACTAGCAGCTGGTGGAAACGCGGTTATGCTTGGCTCAATGCTTGCAGGTACAGATGAAGCACCAGGTGAAACAGAAATCTTCCAAGGTCGTAAATTTAAAACATACCGTGGTATGGGATCTATTGCAGCAATGAAGAAAGGTTCTAGCGACCGTTACTTCCAAGGATCTGTCAATGAAGCCAATAAATTGGTCCCTGAAGGAATTGAAGGACGCGTTGCTTATAAAGGTTCTGTAGCAGATATGGTCTTCCAAATGATCGGTGGTATCCGTTCAGGTATGGGTTATGTTGGTGCAGCAACCATTCAAGATTTACATGATCATGCACAATTTGTCGAAATGAGCGGTGCCGGATTGAAAGAAAGCCATCCTCATGATGTGCAAATTACAAACGAGGCTCCTAACTACTCGGCACAATAAATTTACACATTTGTAAATAAAAATAACAGCATCTTGACAGTATTGTCAAGATGCTGTTTTGATATGACCAGCTTGAACAGTGAAAATTTTCAACTCTTCAGGCAGTTCTTTTAAATGATCGAGAGTGGTCGTTGTAATAAATGTTTGAATATTATTAGAGATGGTTTCAAGTAGTTGAAGTTGACGATAATTGTCAAGTTCGCTCATGACATCGTCAAGTAATAAAATAGGCTTTTCTCTTGTGATTTCTTCCATCAATTCGATTTCTGCTAATTTTAGAGAGAGAACAACACTTCGATGCTGGCCTTGACTACCAAAGGTAGCATTCATATTATTGATAAAAAATGCCAAATCATCCCTGTGAGGCCCAATACTTGTTGTTTTCCTAAAAATATCCTTCTGACGGTTTTTTTCCAACATAGAGAGAAACTGCTCTTCTATATCATTTCCTTCTTCAGAAAAAACAGTTGACTGATATTGAATCGATAGGTCTTCTTTGTTGTCAGAAAGTCGAGTGTGTTTTTCTTTTGCTTTGGCTTCTAATTTCTTAATAAACTCAAGCCGATGATGGATGACGCGACTTCCAAAACTAGCTAGTTGTGAATCTAAGACCTCCAAAAATGTAGCATCAATTTTTTCCGAATTTTTTAGATAACTATTTCTTTGTTTCAGTACATGGTTGTATTGAGATAAGTCGGATAAATAGAGAGGTTTCATCTGACCTAATTCAATGTCAATAAACTTTCGGCGCCCTGCAGGTGATCCTTTGATCAGTTGCAAATCTTCGGGTGCGAAAAGGACAACATTCATATGGCCAATATAGTTTGATAATTTGGCTTGTTTCAAATGATTTACCTTAGTTATCCGACCTTTTGGTGTCAAGGAAATTTCTAATGGAAGGGGACCAGTTTCTCTTTGCAATTGACCAGAAACTTTAAAATCGGTGGATTCAAAATAGATGAGATCTCTATCATTTCGTGTTCGATGACTTCTGGTTAAAGCTAGAAAATAAATTGATTCGAGAATATTGGTCTTTCCTTGAGCATTTTGACCTAGGAAAATATTTAATCCAGGATGAAACTCGACTTCTAGTTCTTGATAATTACGAAAATGTTGAATGGATAAGTGTTTTAACCACATTAGGAGATACCAGGAAAGCGAATTGCTTTTTCTTTTTTGTTAGTCTTTGTCGGTTGTTTCTTTTGTTGTTGATTGAGTTGCTTGACAAGTTTAGCAACACGTTCCTTTTCTTCCTTCTCTTTAAGATGCTCTTCTATTTCTTCTTGAGAAGGTTCAAGAATGGTGATAGTCATGTTCAGTTCAGGAATGTCAATTTGATCATTGACACGAAGTTTACGGCCTCTCCGTTGTTCTAATTCACCATTCACAAAGACTTCTTTTTCTTGAAGAAAGGCTTTGATTGCACCACCACTCTGTATAATACCGAGTTCTTTTAAGATTGCTTGTAATGTAATAAAGTCATCAAATAATTTGTAATTCATAGTTCACCTCTTTGCGTGTTATTATACCATATTTTTAGTTTTTCTAGGGTAGAGAATGTTGAGTGATTTGAGGAGCTTTTTCACAGTTTGAATTAGGATTTTAGTGTGATTTCGTGTTATAATGAAAGTTACTATTGAGTAGAACGAGGATGAAAATGGAATTAGTAAAGGGCGTGAATCTTCACTTTCTTCAATCAAAAAAATTTAAAACCAATAAAATTAAGGTCCGTTTTTCATCGCCATTAGATGAAAATACCGTGGCTGCGCGTGTTTTAGTAGCCTGTATGATGGAAACTGCAAATCAAAAATATCCAACTTCACAATTATTCCGTGAAAAATTAGCGAGTCTATACGGGGTAGAATTGTCCACCTCAGTCTCTAAGAGGGGGCGTGTTCATTATGTTGATTTGAATATTTCCTTTGTGCGCGATGACTTTTTGAGCAAGAAAAATGTTCTTACTGATGAGGTTTTGGACATTATAGAAACGATCTTCTTTTCACCCTTGGTAGTAGAAGATCACTTTGACAGTGATACATTTGACGTTGAAAAGAAAAATACGATTTCCGATTTGGAGTCAGAAATTGAGGAGCCTTATTATTATGCACATGGGCAATTGAATCAACTATTTTTTGAAGACGAAACAATCGGGATGTCAAGATTGGGGAAAGTTGATTTAGTGAGACAAGAGACAGCTCAAAGTTCTCTTGAACAGTTTCATCAGATGCTCCAATTAGATAACATTGACTTCTTTTTCATAGGTGACTTTAATGAGGTCGCTATTGTGGATCGAGTGAACCAGTTTGAATTCAAGCCACGTGATAACAATTTGTCTGTCACCTATCAACAACCTTTTACAAATGTTGTAAGAGAAAAGTTAGAGCAAAAACAAAACCAACAATCTATTTTAGAATTAGGTTACCATTTTTCTACCCAGTATGGAGAATCTCTCCATATCCCTCTAGTTGTATTAAATGGGATGCTGGGAGCTTTCTCGCATTCGAGACTTTTTCAAATAATTCGTGAGAAAGAAGGCCTCGCTTATACAATCTCAAGCCATTTTGATATTTTTACAGGCTTCATGAGAGTTTTTGCAGGCATTGATAAGGAATCTCGTACGAAAGTAATGACCTTGATTATGAGACAGTTGAATGATTTAAAACGAGGCAAGTTTACAGAGTCAGAGCTTCAATTGACAAAAGAAATGTTGGTGAATACGACCTTATTAGCACAGGATCGGCAAAATACCTTGATTGAAAGGGAATATTTGAAAACGATCCTAGGAAAGAAAGTCCTTCCTTTAGAAGAGTGGTTAGAGTCCATCGATAAGGTTAGTAGAGAAGAAATTATTGAAGTGGCAAAAACAATTAATTTACAGTCTGTTTATTTTATGGAAGGAAAGTAGTGTAAAGATTGAAAATTAAAGAAAAATATTATGAATCAGTTGGTGAGCAAGTATACTTTACACGCTTGTCAAATGGGTTGACTATTCATTTAATTCCCAAAGAAGATTATTATGAAACCTATGGAATAATCACAACTAAGTTTGGCTCAGTGGATACACGAATTCTAGTGAATGGTGATGAAAGGCAATATCCTGCAGGAATTGCTCATTTTCTAGAACATAAAGTATTTGAAGATGAAAATGGTCAAGATTATTTAAAAAAATTCGTTCATTTAGGATCGGAAAGTAATGCCTTTACAAGCTTTACAAAGACAAGTTATCTTTTCTCAACAACTTCAAAGGTCCCTGAAAATATTCAATTGTTATTGGAGATGGTTTCAAAGGTTTCCTTTACAGAAAAATCTGTATCTAAGGAAAGAGAAATCATTCAACAAGAAATTGGAATGTACCAAGATAGTCCAGACTATCGATTATTTTTTGGTGCTTTAGAAAATTTATATCCTGGAACACCGTTAGCAGATGATATTGCTGGGACTAGGGAGTCTATTTCTGACATTACAATAGATAATCTCCGTGAAAACTTTGATCTATTCTATCATCCCTCTCAAATGCACTTATTAGTGATCGGAAACTTTGATGTTGATGAAGTATTGCAAGTAGTAAAGAAATATGATCTAGTTCCTCCTCATCCATCTGTGGAGTTAGAACGTTTTCCTGTAGAAAAAAATGAAGTAAAATTGAATCAATCTTGTAGAATGGAAGTTGCTACTCCGAAGTTGGCAATTGGAATTCGAGGAAATGATATCATTAAGGAAGAGGAAAAATTTCGTTATAAATTGATGTTGAAATTACTATTTTCGATGATGTTTGGTTGGACTTCGCAACGGTTTCAAAGTTTATATGAAGCCGGGAAGATTGACAACTCATTGACACTTGAAGTCGAGGTTGAGGAATTATTTCATTTCGTTATTTTGACAATGGATACTCAAGAACCGGTGTCCTTATCTCATCAATTTAGGTCAGCGATCAAACAATTTGAGAAGGATCCAGATGTGAATCAGGAACATTTGGATACGATTAAAAGCGAAATGTTTGGTGATTTCTTACAAGGTTTAAATTCGCTTGAGTATAGTGCCACTCAGTTTGAATATTTTTCAGACGGTAGCACTTCTTATGATCTTCCAAAGATTTTACAAGGTATTAGTTTACAAGATATCATCAAATTAGGTCGTCAGTTCATCGACCAGGCTGAAATGGTTGACTATATGATTTTTCAAAAGTAGTAAACAATGTATCAAGAAGGGAAAACATGAAGAAGAGAACGATTGGTCAAGTGTTAAGATTGTCAAGAGTAAATTTACACTTAAGTTTACAGGATGTTTCAAATAAGACAGCCATCGAAATTCCTTATATAGAAGCGTTGGAAAACGATGAGTTTGATCTATTACCGAGTCCCTTTTACGCCCAGATCTATCTTAAAAAGTTATCATGGGCTTTGGGATTGGATGAGTCCATCCTATTGACAGCTTTTCATGAAGGAAAAGAATTGTTATTTGATGAAGAAATACTTGTAAATGATGAAGAGCTTCATTCAAGAAAGTTAAGGCAGAAAACAAGCTGGTTACCAATCCTGTATTATCTGCTAGTTAGCTTTGCTATTCTTGGATTTGTGATTTATATCGTATATTTTTATAAGTTTACAGCATGAGTAAAATAGCTGTAAAGATAGTTTGTTTTTTGGAGGAAGTATGAAAAAAGAAAATATTCCTAATGCATTGACATTAATTCGAGTTGTGATGATTCCTATTTTTATTGCTATTTTAAGTCTAAGCCATTCTTATCTAGGCCATATTGTAGCAGCAGTTATTTTTGCAATTGCAAGTATTACAGATTATTTAGATGGCTTCCTTGCACGAAAATGGAATGTAGTTAGTAATTTTGGAAAATTTGCCGATCCAATGGCAGATAAATTATTGGTCATGTCAGCCTTTATCATGATGATTGAATTAAAGATGGTTCCTGCTTGGATTGCAGCCGTTATCATTTGTCGTGAGTTAGCTGTCACTGGTTTGCGTCTTCTACTTGTTGAGACGGGTGGTACAGTTCTTGCTGCAGCCATGCCTGGTAAAATTAAGACCTTTAGCCAAATGTTTGCTATTATCT
Organism: Streptococcus parasanguinis; assembly: GCA_032572035.1. Lineage (GTDB taxonomy): Bacteria > Bacillota > Bacilli > Lactobacillales > Streptococcaceae > Streptococcus > Streptococcus parasanguinis_AB. Next base: position 29,708 of record JAWGXY010000003.1, on the reverse strand, counting down.
TTTTGCTTTGTCATTGGACCCTTCCAGGGCAAATATTACTTTATATCGCACTGATTTTTACAATTTATTCTGGTTACGACTACTTTAAGGGAAGTAGCTATCTCTTTAAAGACACATTTAAATAAATGAAACATATTATAGAGCTAAAAAATGTATCGTTTCGATACGATAAAACAATAGAAGAGTATCAAATTGACACTGTTTCGTTTCACGTGAAACAAGGGGAGTGGCTTTCAATTGTTGGGCACAATGGTAGTGGGAAATCTACCGTTGTACGCTTGATGGATGGTCTTTTAGAACCTGAGTCTGGTGAGATTTATATTGATGGGCAACAGTTGACTCGTGAAACTATATGGGAAATCCGCAGTAAAATTGGGATTGTATTTCAGAATCCGGACAATCAATTTGTCGGTGCAACAGTGGAAGATGATGTCGCCTTTGGCTTGGAAAACCAAGGAATTCCACGGGAAGAAATGATTCAACGTGTAGAGAAGGCTATTGACCAAGTAGGCATGCTAGAGTTTAAAGATCGGGAACCTTCTCGATTGTCGGGTGGTCAAAAACAACGAGTAGCCATAGCGGGTATTATTGCCTTGCGACCAACTATTATTATCCTTGATGAAGCAACTAGTATGTTAGATCCAGAAGGCCGAGAGGATCTAATGGCAGTAATGCGGGAACTCCAGAAAAAGTTTCAATTAACGATTATCTCCATTACTCATGATTTAACTGAAATCGCCCTAAGTGATCGAACCCTAGTGTTTCAAAAAGGAACATTAGAGTCTTCCATGACGCCGAGGGAATTGTTTTCAAGAAATGATCTGCACGAGATTGGACTGGATAAGCCGTTTAGTAAACAAGTCCAAGAATCTCTCAGCTCGCATTTCCCGCTAAAACAGGATTATTTAACAGAAAGTGAGTTATTAGACCAACTATGGGAATTTCTTTAAAGAATGTCTATTATACTTATCAAGAGGGAAGTCCTTTTGAAGGACAAGCGCTTTCTGACGTCACTTTGGAAATACAGGATGGCTCTTATACTGCCATCATTGGACATACTGGTAGTGGCAAGTCCACTTTGTTACAATTACTAAATGGTTTACTTCGTCCGACTGAAGGAATGATTCAATTCGATGATTTTGTTTTAGATAATCATTCTGAGCCAAAAGAAATGAAGTACTTGAGAAAAAAAGTTGGCTTAGTTTTTCAATTTCCAGAGAGTCAGTTATTTGCAGAAACTGTTCTAGCTGATGTAGCTTTTGGACCACAGAATTTTGGAGTACCTAAGGAAAAAGCTGAGGAAATAGCCAAAGAAAAATTAGCGATCGTTGGTTTAGAAGAGTCTATCTATGATAAAAGTCCATTTGAATTATCTGGTGGACAAATGAGGCGGGTTGCGATTGCGGGTATTTTGGCCATAGAACCAGAGATTTTAGTATTGGACGAGCCAACAGCAGGCCTAGATCCTGCTGGGAGAAAGGAATTGATGGCGCTGTTTGAGACGTTGCATAAAAATGGGATGACTCTTGTTTTGGTGACTCATACGATGGATGATGTAGCAAACTTTGCTGATACTGTATTTGCTTTGGAAGCGGGAAAACTTGTCCTAAACGGATCCCCAAGAGAAGTCTTTCAACAGGTTGATTATTTACAAAAACTTCAATTAGGAGTCCCACAAATTACGAATTTTGCTCTTCAATTGAAAAAAAGGGGGCTTCCTCTAGATAGACTACCAATCAAAATTGAGGAACTAAAGGAGCTGTTACTTCATGAATAATATGATTTTAGGAAGGTATATTCCTGGAAACTCCATTATCCACCAACTGGATCCTCGTGGGAAGTTGCTCTCAATGTTTCTATTCATTTTTCTTCTGTTTTGGGCCAATAACCTGCAGACCAATCTTCTGCTCTTTGGTTTTATCTTTGCTTTAATGTATCTAACAAGAATTTCTATCGGTTTTTATGTCAAAGGCCTAAAATCAATGATTTTTATCATTGCGTTTACAACTGTTTTCCAATTATTTGCTACCTCTCAAGGAACATTGTTGTATCAATGGTGGTTTTTTAAATTAACCGACCAAGGATTGATACAGGCCGCCATCATATTTTGTAGATTTATCTTAATTATTTTTTATTCGACGATTCTAACCGTGACAACGACACCATTAAGTTTAGCAGATGCTGTTGAAAAGATCCTTACACCATTAAAAATTATTAAAGTTCCGGCTCATGAGATTGGGCTAATGCTATCTATGAGTTTGCGTTTTGTTCCAACATTAGTAGATGATACGAATCGAATCATGAATGCGCAAAGGGCGCGTGGTGTTGATTTTGGAGAGGGAAATTTATTAAAAAGAATTCGTTCCTTTATTCCGATCCTTATTCCTTTATTTGCTTCTAGCTTTAAACGTGCAGATGCACTAGCGATTGCAATGGAAGCGAGAGGGTACAAAGGCGGTGAGGGACGAACACGCTATCGGAGTCTACAGTGGGGAGTGAAAGATACCCTAGCATTGTTTATTATTCTGTGCCTCATGGGGTTGATTTTTTATCTAAAAAATGGATAGAGCTAGTTGTATTGGTTCAAAAATAAGGAAAAAGCGCTGTACAAAGCGCTTTTTACATTAAATTCACATATTCTTGTAACATTTGTAATATATTCTACAATAAACTGTAACATTTTGTGTGTATGATAGAATTATGTTCGAAAGGAGAATAGAATTCATGAACAGTAAAAAGTTCCAATGGACAGTCACTTCCCTACTTTCAGCAGCATCACTTTTCATTTCTGGTATTGCTACAGTGAATGCTGAAACTTACGAAGTAAAGTCTGGAGATACTCTATCAAAAATTGCACTAGAAAATAACACTTCAGTAGAAAATATTATTGCATCTAATAATTTGACCAATGAAGATTTGATCTATGCAGGACAAATTATTGAGTTAGGTGAGCGTTCAAAATCTATGATTGATAAAGTTGCTCCACAAGAGCAAGCGAAACCTGCTGAAAGTGCACCTGCAGCAGCACAAACTGCTCAAAAACAAACAACTTATGCAGCAAATGCTGCAGTGACTTCTGCACAATCAACAAATGGGGGAATTGTTCTATCAAATGGAAATACTGCTGGGGAACAAGGTTCTTATGCAGCTGCTCGTATGGCTGAAATGACTGGTGTACCTGCTTCTACTTGGGAAGCAATTATTGCCCGTGAATCAAATGGTCAAGTAAATGCAGCAAATGCTTCTGGTGCAAGTGGTTTATTCCAAACAATGCCAGGTTGGGGTTCAACTGCAACAGTTGATGATCAAATCCAGGCAGCATATAATGCATACAGCTCTCAAGGTTTGTCAGCTTGGGGTTATTAAAAAATAGGTTTACAATTTGTAAACCTATTTTTTTAATGTCTCTAGGATTTCAAGTGGAGAATGACAAATAAACTCTGGTGAGTAAAGAAGTAGCTCTTCAAGATCTCCAAATCCCCAAGAGACTGCCATAGTTTTTATTCCAATTGTTTGACCTCCAATGAGGTCAAATTTTGTATCTCCAATAATGACTGTTTCTTCTTTTGGAAGATCATTGATTGACAAGGCGTATCGAATGACATCGGCTTTGTGGATACGATCTGAATTGGATCCATAAATTCCTTTAAAGTATTTAGCGATACCTAAATCTTGACACATCTGTAAAGCAACTGGTTCATGTTTTGAAGTTGTTACATAAAGGGGAATGTTTTCGTCTTGTAATGCTTTCAAAGCTTCTACGATCTGAGGAAACAGAGTTGATTTGTATTGACCTTTTTCATGGTAATACTGGCGATAGATGGTGACTGCTTGATTTACTAAGGTTTCAGGAAGAGTAGCCTCAAAACTAGAAATTAAAGGTGGTCCCATAAAACTTCGGATGGTTTTAAGATCGGGTTGAGGAACCTTCAAGGTATCGAATGTATGTTGAAAGCTCTCTGTAATTCCCTTGGAACTGTCAACTAATGTTCCGTCTAAGTCAAAAAATAAGGCTTGCATGTTATTCTCCAAATATCTCTTTTTGTAATCTACGACCAGTTGGTGTTGCTGCCAATCCTCCTTCAGCTGTTTCTCTAAAGGCAGTTGGAAGACTGGAACCAACTTGGTACATGGCGTCAATAACTTCATCAACAGGTATTTTTGATTCAATTCCTGCTAAGGCCATATCAGCAGCAATGAAGGCATAGCTGGCTCCCATTGCGTTTCGTTTGACACATGGGACTTCCACGAGTCCTGCTACTGGATCACAAATGAGCCCAAGCATGTTTTTGATGACAAAACAGACCGCTTGACTCGCTTGATAAGGAGTTCCCCCAGCAGCTAGTGTTAATGCAGCCGCGCTCATAGCTGAAGCAGAACCGACTTCTGCTTGACAACCACCTTCTGCACCTGAAATAGAAGCATTATTGGCGATCACTAACCCAAAAGCCCCAGCTGTTAGTAGAAAATCTAATTGTTGCTGACGGTTTAACCCTAATTTTTGAGTTGCCGCAGTGAGAACTGCAGGAAGACAGCCAGCAGATCCTGCAGTGGGTGTTGCACAGACCAGCCCCATTTTAGCATTGTGTTCATTGACAGCGATAGCATTCTTCGCCGCGGTTAAGACGGTCAAGTCAGATAAAGTTTTTCCTGATTTGATATAACGATCTAATTTTGTCGCATCTCCACCAGTTAATCCACTACGAGAGTGATTTTCATTTAACCCTAACCTTACAGAATCAATCATCACTTCTAAATTCCGGGTCATTAATTGGAGGACTTCTTCGCGTTCACGACCAGTTAGTTCAAATTCAGTTGCAATCATTAACTCTGCGACGTTTCCTTCGTATTGCGTGCTTGCTTGTTCTACGAGGTCTACAATTGAATAAAACATACGAACTCCTTATTTGAAAAAGTTGACATTATGAAGATGAGGAATTTTACGGATATCTTCGATAGCTGCTTCACAACTCCTTGAGTCAACTTCTATAATCATAATCGCTTTTTCTCCAGCTTTTTCCCGCGTCACGTTCATTTGTGCAATGTTAATATCATAGCGAGAAAGGGCTTCTGTCACATGAGCGATCATCCCAGGGACGTCTTGATGCACAATGATAATGGTTGGAGTATTCATATTTAGCGAGATGGCAAAGCCATTTAACTCAGTAACCTGTATATTTCCACCACCAATGGAGATTCCAGTGACAGAAATCGTTTTATGGTCATTTTTTACAGTAATGGTTGTTGTGTTAGGGTGAGGAGCATTGCTCTCTTTTTGAATAGACCAAACAATCCGAATGCCTCGTTCATGTGCAATTTTTAGACTATCTGGAATTCTAGGATCATCTGTGTCCATTCCTAAGATACCAGCTACTAAGGCTAAATCTGTTCCATGACCACGATAGGTTTTTGCGAAGGAATTAAATAATTGGAACTCAACCTCTTTTGGCTCTTCTCCAAATATAGAAGAAACAATTTTACCAATTCGAACAGCACCTGCAGTGTGACTACTGGATGGGCCAATCATCACAGGTCCAATAATATCAAAAACTGATTGGAATTTTAAAGAGTTCATGCTCTGCTCCTTTGTGATCACTTTACCTTCATTATATCAGATATGGCTGATGATTTCTTCTATTTTTCCCGAAATATCTGAGAAATCTTAAAGGTGGCTTAAAGCATTTATATTATCCTGGATTTTTAGTACTTCTAACATCTGACTGAAATATTTGACATATAATTTCAATAAATATGAAATATTTCTTGTGTAGTATAGAGGTATACCAATAAAGGAGTAGATAATAATGAATAAAAAACAAATGATGAAACGTATTATTGGACTTAGTTTACTTGTAGGGCTATTCTCTCCAATTGTAGCGAATGCAGATTCTTATACTGTAAAATCAGGTGATACTTTATCTGCTATTGCTAAAGAGAAGAACACAACGGTTGATGCAATTGCTAAGAAAAATAAGATTAGTAACGTGAACCTTATCTCAGTTGGTCAAGTTCTTGAGATTGACGATGCAAATACAACGAAGAAGACTGAGGAGCAAGCTACTACAAGTAAAACTGACGCTACACAAGCAACAACCACTGTCTCTGCTTCAGACGGCTTGAGTGCGGAAGATGCAGCCGCTAAGGAATGGATTGCTCAAAAAGAGTCAAGTGGTAGTTATACAGCACAAAATGGCCAATATTATGGCCGTTACCAATTAACTATCACTTATTTGAATGGTGATTTATCACCTGCAAATCAAGAAAAAGTGGCCAATCAATATGTTGTCAGCCGTTATGGATCATGGTCAGCAGCTAAAAATTTCTGGTTGGCAAATGGCTGGTATTAAATTCGTATGAAAAGAGTTCTTGAATAGGACTCTTTTTATATTGACAGGCCTGTAAACCCATCGATCCTGATCAACAAAAAGAATAGTAAGATGCTTGTTTTCTAATATAAAGCGTGTTAAAATGGTAACTGCTCAAAACGACCTTCAATCGTTGAAGCAAACCACGACCTTCAATCGTGAGAAACGAAAAGATGGGAGAAATCTATGAGTGATAACTCGAAAACACGTGTTGTTGTTGGTATGAGTGGTGGTGTGGATTCATCTGTAACAGCTTTATTATTAAAGCAACAGGGTTACGATGTCATCGGCATCTTCATGAAAAACTGGGACGACACAGACGAAAATGGCGTCTGTACAGCTACAGAAGATTATAAAGATGTAGCAGCGGTTGCAGACCAAATTGGCATTCCTTACTATTCTGTCAACTTTGAGAAAGAATACTGGGATCGTGTCTTTGAATATTTCCTTGCTGAATACCGAGCTGGTCGAACACCAAATCCGGATGTCATGTGTAATAAGGAAATCAAATTTAAGGCCTTTCTAGATTATGCTATGACACTCGGTGCAGATTATGTAGCCACAGGGCACTATGCGCGCGTGTCGCGTGATGAGGATGGCATTGTCCATATGTTACGTGGCGTTGACAACGGGAAGGATCAAACTTATTTCTTAAGCCAACTGTCACAAGAACAACTTCAAAAAACCATGTTCCCATTGGGACATTTGGAAAAGCCAGAGGTTCGTCGTCTAGCTGAAGAAGCTGGATTGGCAACAGCTAAAAAGAAAGACTCAACTGGAATTTGCTTTATCGGAGAAAAGAATTTCAAAGAGTTTCTAGGGAACTACCTTCCTGCCCAACCAGGTCGAATGATGACCATTGATGGACGAGATATGGGTGAACATGCAGGTTTGATGTATTACACAATCGGTCAACGGGGTGGGCTTGGAATTGGAGGCCAACAAGGTGGAGACAATGCTCCATGGTTTGTAGTTGGTAAAGACCTTAGTCAAAATATTCTTTATGTCGGTCAAGGCTTCTATCATGAAGCATTGATGTCAACAAGTTTACAGGCTAGTCAAGTTCACTTTACACGAGATATGCCAGAAGAGTTTACATTAGAGTGTACAGCTAAGTTCCGCTATCGTCAGCCTGACTCCAAGGTGACTGTACACGTTAAAGGTGACAAGGCAGAAGTGATTTTCGCAGAACCTCAACGAGCCATTACACCAGGACAAGCTGTTGTCTTTTACGACGGTGAAGAGTGTCTAGGCGGTGGCTTGATTGACAATGCTTATCGGGATGGAAAAGTTTGTCAGTACATTTAGATTGACAAATTTTCTCAATTTGCTACAATAATAAAAGCAATAGAAATGATGGTCAAAGCTCATGGATGTTGCAGGCTTTTTTGTCCTGCACTTCTCAGAGTTTTGACTATTTTTGTGTGATTTCGAAAGGAAGTAAAATGAAGCAACAGGATTTTCGGACGAAAATAGGTTCTACTGTTTTTGGTGTGAGAGCGACTGCTTTGATTGTAAAAGATAACCGCTTGTTCGTCATAGAAGATGAGGACGGCTGTTATACAATCGGAGGTGCTATTCAAGTCAATGAAACTACAGAAGATGCGGTGGTTCGGGAAGTCAAAGAGGAACTTGGTGTCACATCTACAGCAGGTCCGTTAGCTTTCGTGGTTGAAAATCACTTTGAACAAGCTGGAATCCACTACCATAACATTGAATTTCATTATTTGGTGGACTTGCTAGAAGATGCACCTTTGGTCATGCAGGAAGATACAAAGCAATTACCTTGCCGTTGGATTGCTTTCGATGATTTACATACTGTTGACCTGAAACCAGCCTTTTTAAAATCAGCCTTACCAGAATGGGATGGAAAATTACGACACATCCATCTTGAGAAATAGGAGAAAAAATGACTTATAATTTTATTGAAGAATACGATATCATTGTAATCGGTGCGGGGCATGCGGGAGTAGAAGCCTCCCTAGCTGCTAGCCGTATGGGTTGTAAGGTCTTACTTGCGACTATTAACATTGAAATGCTGGCTTTTATGCCTTGTAATCCCTCTATTGGTGGTTCTGCTAAGGGGATTGTCGTGCGTGAAGTCGATGCCCTCGGTGGAGAAATGGCGAAGAATATCGACAAGACCTACATCCAAATGAAAATGCTCAATACTGGTAAAGGTCCTGCGGTTCGTGCACTTCGGGCTCAAGCAGACAAAGAACTTTACTCAAAAGAAATGCGGAAAACAGTTGAAAACCAAGAAAATTTAACTCTTCGCCAAACTATGATTGATGAGATTTTGGTGGAGAATGGTAAGGTTGTTGGTGTAAGGACTGCGACTCACCAAGAGTATGGGGCGAAGGCTGTTATTGTCACTACTGGGACAGCTTTACGCGGAGAAATTATCATTGGAGATCTCAAGTATTCATCAGGACCTAATCATAGTCTAGCTTCTATCAATTTGGCCGACAATCTCAAACAGCTTGGATTAGAAATTGGACGTTTCAAAACAGGGACGCCACCTCGTGTAAAGGCATCGTCAATTAACTATGACGAAACGGAAATTCAACCTGGAGATGAAGATCCAAATCATTTTTCTTATACATCGCGTGATGAAGATTATGTAAAGGATCAGGTTCCTTGTTGGTTGACTTACACGAATGGGCATAGTCATGAAATTATCCAGAATAATTTACACCGGGCACCTATGTTTACAGGGGTTGTAAAGGGAGTAGGTCCTCGCTATTGTCCGTCCATTGAGGATAAAATTGTCCGTTTTGCTGACAAAGAGCGCCATCAACTATTTTTAGAACCTGAGGGACGAAATACAGAAGAAGTCTATGTTCAAGGGCTATCAACGAGTTTACCAGAGGATGTTCAACGGGATCTCGTCCATTCTATTAAGGGTCTTGAGAAGGCAGAAATGATGCGAACGGGTTATGCAATTGAGTATGATATGGTTTTGCCTCATCAATTGCGCGCAACTTTGGAAACCAAGAAAATTTCAGGTCTCTTTACAGCTGGTCAAACCAATGGAACATCTGGCTACGAGGAGGCCGCTGGTCAAGGAATTATTGCAGGGATCAATGCGGCTCTAAAAATCCAAGGAAAACCGGAACTCATTTTGAAACGCAGTGATGGTTATATTGGGGTCATGATCGATGATTTGGTAACAAAGGGAACGATCGAACCGTATCGTTTGTTAACAAGCCGTGCAGAATACCGTTTGATTTTGCGTCATGATAATGCCGATATGCGCTTGACAGAAATGGGACGAGCAATTGGATTGGTAGATGATGAACGTTGGCAACGTTTCGAAACTAAGAAGTATCAGTTTGAAAACGAGATGAAGCGTTTGGATAGCATTAAGTTAAAGCCTGTAAAGGAAACCAATGAGAAGGTTGCTGCAATGGGCTTTAAACCATTGACAGATGCTGTCACTGCTAAAGAATTCTTGAGACGACCAGAAGTCTCTTACCAAGATGTGGTAGAATTTATCGGTCCTGCAGCTGAAGAACTGGATGATAAAATCATTGAATTGATTGAAACTGAAATTAAATATGAAGGCTATATTTCAAAAGCAATGGACCAAGTCGAAAAAATGAAGCGTATGGAAGAAAAACAAATTCCTGCGAATATTGACTGGGATGATATTGACTCTATTGCAACCGAAGCGCGTCAAAAATTTAAATTAATTAATCCAGAAACGATTGGTCAAGCAAGTCGTATCTCAGGTGTCAATCCAGCGGATATCTCTATTTTAATGGTTTACTTGGAAGGTAAATCGCGGAGCATCTCCAAAAACAGAGCAAACCACTAATAAAATGGGGCTGAGATGATGTTTCAGCCTCAATTTTATAGATTGAAATCTGTTGTTGCTATTTACACTGTTGTAAATGATGTTTACAAAGTAGTGAAGCGGATAAAGAGCTTTTTACTGGTCGATCTTCTCTGTAATATAGAGAGAAACCTCGCTTTTTACCTCTATTTATGGTATAATTCCGAGAAGAGGTTTATGATGAAAAAATTTCGTTTATCGTTCATCCATTATGTATTAATTGGTTTTATTTCATTTGCAATTTTAGCAATTTTTTTAAGAATCTTTGGCAAAGGCTATGTAACTCTCATTGCAATTTTTTTAGTCTTAGCTGGATTGATTGCTTTATTTGAATACCAGTTACAAATTTCAGAGTTAGATGAATTAGAACAAATACAATATGTGAACCATCAGGCAGAAAGCGGTCTAGCATCCCTCCTTGATAAAATGCCTGTTGGAGTTATCAAAATTAATGAAGAGTCAAATGAAGTAGAGTGGTTCAACCCTTATGCTGAATTGATTTTTTCAACAGATGATGGGGACTTTGATGTTGAATCTTTGAAAAAGTTACTCAACACTCTATTTGAGGATAAAGGACATTATGTCACTGTAGCCGATAAGAAATATTCCGTTTACTTTGATCAGACGTCTAGTGTTGTTTACTTTTTTGATGTTTCAAGTGAATATGAAGCAACTGTGGGATTGGTGACAACTCGTCCCGTTATCGGTATTATTTCTGTTGATAACTATGATGATCTAGAAGATGTCATTTCAGACTCTGATATTAGCAATATCAATAGTTTTATTGCCAACTTTGTAGAAGAGTTTACAGCTCATTACCATATGTTTTACAGACGTGTGGGGATGGATCGTTTCTATTTGTTTACAGACTACACGGTCTTAGAACAGTTGATGGAATCAAAATTTTCAGTCATCGATCAATTCCGTGAAGAAGCTAAAAATCGTGAGCTACCTATTACCTTAAGTATGGGATTCTCGTACGGTGATGGAGAGCATGATGAGATTGGTAAAGTGGCTCTCTTGAACCTAAACCTTGCGGAAGTTCGTGGTGGGGATCAAGCAGTAGTCAAAGAAAATGATGAACAGAAAAACCCTATTTTCTTTGGTGGGGGAACAGCTTCAGCTGTTAAGCGGACTCGGACTCGCACACGCGCTATGATGACAGCTATTTCGGATAAGATTAAATCCGTTGATCAAGTCTTCATTGTTGGACATAGAAACTTGGATATGGATGCTTTAGGAGCGTCTGTGGGAATGCAGTTTTTCTCTAGCAATATTTTGGCTTCCTCTTATGTGGTCTATGACCCGCATGCAATGGCTAGTGATATTTCAAGAGCAATTGCGAAACTAGAAGAAGAGCAGGTAACGAAAATCCTTACCCTAGAGGAAGCCATGCAAATGGTGACGGATCGCTCTTTGTTAATTATGGTGGACCATTCTAAGACAGCCTTGACTCTTTCAAAAGAGTTTTATCAGGAATTTCAACAGATTATTGTCATTGACCATCACCGTCGGGATGATGATTTCCCTGAAAATGTTCTGATCACCTATATTGAAAGTGGAGCAAGTAGTGCGAGCGAATTGGTTAGTGAACTTATTCAGTTTCAGAAGTCGAAGAAAAATCGGTTGACGAAGATTCAAGCTAGTGTCTTGATGGCTGGAATCATGCTGGATACTAAGAACTTCTCCACTCGTGTTACAAGTCGGACCTTTGATGTGGCGAGTTATCTTCGTTCAAGAGGTAGTGATAGTGTAGCCATCCAGGAGATCTCTGCTATTCAGTTTGATGAGTACCGCGAAGTGAACGAACTGATCTTGACTGGTGAAAAGATTTTGCCGCATATCATCGTAGCTTGTGCCAATACGACTAAAGCCTATGATTCAGTAACCATTAGTAAAGCAGCTGATAGTATGCTAGCCATGTCTGAGGTGGAAGCAACCTTTGTCATTGCTTGTAATCAAAGTGGAACTGTCTCGATTTCTGCACGAAGTCGAAGCAAAGTCAATGTACAGCGTATCATGGAACAGCTTGGCGGGGGAGGTCATTTCAATTCGGCAGCCTCTCAAATTGAGGGTCAAGATTTGATGAGTATTCGTCAACAACTGATTGAGACTATTGAAAACGAAGTAACTATTGAAAAGGAGAATGTAGAATGAAAGTTATTTTCTTAGCGGATGTAAAAGGTAAAGGTAAAAAAGGCGAAATTAAAGAAGTGCCTACTGGTTATGCACAAAACTTTTTGATCAAGAAAAATCTTGCGAAAGAAGCCAATGCCCAAGCAATCGGTGAACTTCGTGGAAAGCAAAAGTCAGAAGAAAAAGCGCATGCTGAATTGTTAGCAGAAGCGCAAAAGATTAAAGCGAAATTAGAAGAAGAAGCAACTGTTGTTCAATTCACTGAAAAAATTGGGCCAGATGGCCGTACTTTCGGCTCTATTACCAATAAAAAGATTGCAGAAGAGCTTGAGAAACAATTTGGCATTAAAATTGATAAACGTCATATCCAAGTTTCCTCTCCAATTCGTTCAACAGGTTTGATTGACGTCCCTGTAAAAATTTATCAAGATGTTACAGGTGTGATTAATATTCGTGTAAACGAAGGGTAAATACGATCGATAGAAAGGTTTTTTTATGGCTGAGATAGAGGAATTACGGACACAACCTCAGGATATCCAAGCTGAACAATCAGTGTTGGGGGCCATCTTTATTGATGAGGGGAAATTGGTCTTTGTTCGTGAATATATCGAGCCTGGTGACTTCTTTAAGTACTCGCACCGTTTGATTTTTAAAGCCATGATCGATCTAGCTGACCGCGGGGATGCGATTGATGCGACGACTGTTCGAAATATTTTAGATAGTCAGGGGGATCTCCAAAATATTGGCGGTCTCTCCTATTTGGTAGAAGTCATTAATTCGGTACCAACTTCAGCTAACGCAGAGTATTACGCGAAGATTGTTGCCGAAAAAGCTGTCTTACGTCGATTGATCTCTCGATTAACGGAAAGTATTAATCAAGCTTATGATGGTGCAAGTCCTTCAGATGAAATCATTGCGGGTGCTGAAAAAGCTCTGATTGATGTTAGTGAAAACGCAAATCGTAGTGGATTTAAAAATATTCGAGACATCTTGAATATAAATTTTGGTAGCTTAGAAGCCCGCTCGCTTCAAACCTCTGATATTACGGGTATTGCGACAGGCTATCGCGATTTGGACCATATGACGACGGGGCTACATGAGGAAGAGTTGATTATTTTAGCGGCTCGTCCTGCAGTAGGAAAAACAGCCTTTGCTCTAAATATTGCTCAAAATATCGGGACAAAGTTGGATAAGACAGTGGCTATTTTCTCATTAGAAATGGGTGCTGAAAGTTTGGTAGACCGGATGCTAGCTGCTGAAGGCTTAATTGAATCCCATTCGATTCGTACAGGTCAATTGACGGATGAAGAGTGGCGAAAATATGCCATTGCTCAAGGAAATTTGGCCAATGCGAGTATTTACATCGATGACACTCCAGGAATTCGGATCACTGAGATTCGTTCGAGAGCAAGAAAATTAGCGCAGGAAACAGGTAATCTCGGTCTTATTCTGATTGACTACCTGCAGCTGATTACAGGGACTGGAAGAGAAAACCGTCAACAGGAAGTTTCAGAAATTTCCCGTCAGTTAAAGATTTTGGCTAAGGAACTAAAAGTTCCCGTTATTGCTTTGAGTCAGCTATCACGTGGTGTGGAACAGCGCCAAGACAAACGTCCTGTTCTTTCTGATATTCGTGAATCTGGATCGATTGAGCAGGATGCGGATATTGTTGCTTTCTTGTACCGTGATGATTATTATGATCGAGCTGGTGAAGAGGAAGAAGATGGAATGCCCAATAATACGGTTGAAGTGATTATTGAGAAAAACCGTTCAGGTGCGCGTGGGACAGTCGAATTAATATTCCAAAAGGAATACAATAAATTCTCAAGTATTTCAAAGAGAGAGGATCAATAAGATGAGTGATGCATTTACAGATGTTGCAAAAATGAAAAAAATTAAGGAAGAAATTAAGGCCCATGAAGGACAAGTGGTTGAAATGACGCTTGAAAATGGACGGAAACGTCAAAAAAATAAATTTGGACGCTTGATTGAGGTCTATCCTTCTTTATTTATTATCGAGTATACGAACGACAATAGTTTACCAGGTGAACCGGCCAATACATACGTGGAGTCTTACACCTATTCAGATATTTTAACAGAGAAGAATTTAATTCGTTATTTGGATTAATTCCTTGCTTTTATCGTCTAAAACAGTTATTATAATAAATACATATGGGAGTCTGTGTACAGTCTGAGAGGAAGTGTAAGCTTCGACCGCACCTGATCTGGGTAATGCCAGCGTAGGAAACAAATGAAATGTATTTTTCGTTATGAGTGACCTTGTGCAATCCGTCTCCTATTTTGGAGGCGTTTTTTATTTGTGAGAAAGGAGGTTACGATGTCTCTTGTAAAAAGATATTCAAAACAGTTGATAGGATTTGCAGGTTTTAGCAGCCTTCTTGTCTTATGGCAGCTAGCAGGATTTTTAAATATCCTCCCCAAATTTGTATTACCAACGCCACTTGAAATTGGGAATGCCTTTGTACGAGATCGAGCTCTCCTGATTCATCACAGTTTGTCTACCCTTCAAGTGGCCTTGATCGGACTTGTTATAGGCGTTCTTCTTGCTGCTGGCTTTGCGATTCTCATGGATAGTTTTCAATGGGTGAATGATCTGGTCTATCCTTTTATGGTTGTGATTCAAACCATTCCGACGATTGCCTTGGCCCCTATCCTGGTTCTTTGGTTTGGTTATGGTATGCTTCCAAAACTGGTTTTGATCATTATTACGGTGGTATTTCCCATCGTAGTCAGTCTGTTAGATGGTTTTCGGCATTGCGATCAAGATATTCTGAGATTGTTTCAGATTATGCAAGCCAATCGCTTTCAGACCTTAGTCCATTATAAAATTCCTGCAGCGCTTCCTTATTTTTTCGCAGGTTTACGTGTGAGTGTTTCCTATGCTTTTATCAGTACGGTCGTTTCAGAATGGTTAGGAGGTTTTGATGGATTGGGGGTCTATATGATCCAATCGAAGAAGTTATTTCAGTATGATACGATGTTTGCGATCATTGTATTGATTTCTGCTATTAGTTTACTTGGTATGTTTCTCGTTGACCAATTAGAACGAACCATTCTAAAATGGAAAAAGGATTGACAAACTTGTAAATGGTGTAAAAATTAAATTGACAAAAATGTAAAAGAGGTATAGCTAATGAAAAAGTCAATAGGTTTATTTTTCTCAATAATATTGGGATTTGTTTTCTTGAGTGCTTGTCAAAATTCTGTCAAGCAATCGTCAAGTGGTTTGAAAAAGCTTGATTTTATTCTAGATTGGACCCCGAATACCAATCATACGGGTCTCTATGTAGCAAAGGAAAAAGGGTACTTTAAAGAAGCAGGACTGGATGTAGATATAAAACTTCCTCCGGAAGACAGTAGTTCTGATTTGATTATCAATGGGAAAGCTCCATTTGGTATTTATTTCCAAGATTCTATGGCTAAGAAATTAGATAAAGGTGCGGGTATTACCGCTGTTGCAGCTATCGTCGAACACAATACGTCAGGGATTATTTCAAGAAAAGATGCAGCGATCACAAGTCCAAAAGATTTGGTTGGTAAGAAGTATGGTACCTGGAATGATCCAATTGAGTTGGAAATGATCAAATCGATGATGAAAAAAGAGGGAGCTGATTTTAATCAAGTAAAATTGGTTCCAAATAGTGATTCAAATTCCATTACTCCGATTGAAAATAAGGTCTTTGATGCTGCTTGGATTTATCACGGTTGGGATGGAATTTTGGCTGAGCAAAAGGGAATGAAGACCAATTTCTTCTATATGAAAGATTTTGTTCCTGCATTTGACTACTATTCGCCTGTTATTATTGCTAACAATGACTATTTGAAGTCTCATAAAGAGGAAGCAAAAAAATTCATTCAAGCGGTGAAAAAAGGCTATCAATATGCTATAGAGCATCCAGAAGAAGCAGCGGATATCTTGATCAAACAGGCCCCTGCTTTGGCTAACCAGCGTGATTTTGTACTAGCTTCCCAAAAATATCTTTCTAGTCAATATGCTTCAGACAAGGAAAAGTGGGGGCAGTTTGATCCTAAGCGGTGGAATGCTTTTTATGCTTGGGCAAAAGAGCAAGGATTGGTTTCAAATGACTTAGAAGACAAAGGTTTCACAAATGAATTGGTAGGTGACTGATATTTTAACCGTAAAAGATGTAAGTTTCTCTTTTGGAGATAAAGCAGTTTTAAACAATGTATCACTAGAAGTGCAAAAAGGAGAAATTGTCTCTATTCTAGGTCCGAGTGGGGTAGGGAAATCAACCTTGTTTAATTTAATTGCTGGGATCCTTCCCTTACAAAAGGGTACCATAGAAGTAGATAATGCTCCGATCTCCTTTGGGAAAGTCAGCTATATGCTACAAAAGGATCTTTTGTTAGAACATAAGACAGTATTGGGAAATATTATTCTTCCCCTTCAATTAAAAAAGATTCCTAAGGAAGAGGCAACATCTACAGCTCTAAAATTGTTAGATGAATTTAAATTGGGAAGTATCGCCAACCTTTATCCCAATGCGCTGAGTGGGGGGATGCGGCAACGGGTGGCGCTATTGAGAACCTATCTTCTGGGTCATTCTGTCTTCCTGTTAGATGAAGCTTTTAGTGCCTTAGATGAATTGACAAGGCAGGATCTTTATCACTGGTATCTAGACAGTAAGGAACGTCTTGGTCTCACCACTCTAGTGATCACTCATAGTATCGAAGAAGCTTTGACATTGAGTGACCGGATCTATATCTTGAATCATAATCCCGGTGAAATTGTTGCAGATCTTCCTTTAAAATGGGATCCAGCAACGGATAGGGACTGGCAACAATTGCAATATAAAAAACGAATCATAGAATTATTGTCTGAATTTCATTGAAATTGTTTTGAAGGACTTTACAAAGTTTCTATTCCGTGATAGAATAGAATTTGTGCGAAATGACAGCAGGACAAAATGAAGCTCGTCAACAGGAAGTCAGCTAGAAAAGTAACCTTTGCTGTTTAGGCGAAGGCTTTCTGAACGAATCAGGTTTGTCTAAAACGTTATTTCCTACAAAAATTATTTTTATAGGAGGACATTTTAAATGTCACGTTATACAGGACCATCTTGGAAACAATCTCGCCGTCTTGGCTTGTCACTTACAGGTACAGGTAAAGAATTGGCACGTCGTAACTACGTACCAGGTCAACACGGACCAAACAACCGTTCAAAATTGTCAGAATACGGTTTGCAATTAGCTGAGAAACAAAAACTTCGTTTCTCTTACGGACTTGGTGAAAAACAATTCCGTAACTTGTTCGTACAAGCTACTAAAGTTAAAGAAGGAACTGTCGGTTTCAACTTCATGCTTCTTTTGGAACGTCGTTTGGATAACGTTGTTTACCGTCTTGGACTTGCGACTACTCGTCGTCAAGCTCGTCAATTCGTTAACCACGGCCACATCCTTGTTGACGGAAAACGCGTTGATATCCCTTCATACCGTGTAACTCCAGGTCAAGTGATCTCAGTTCGCGAAAAATCAGCTAAAGTTCCAGCTATCCTTGAAGCTGTTGAAGCTACAGTTGGACGTCCAGCATTCGTATCATTCGATGCTGACAAACTTGAAGGTTCATTGACTCGCCTTCCAGAACGCGATGAAATCAACCCAGAAATCAACGAAGCACTTGTCGTTGAATTCTATAACAAAATGCTTTAATTTTAAGATATACCTTACAGAAAGCCTACAACAGTGGGCTTTTTGTTTTGTCTTAAACCGTTGATTTCTGGCTTTGTTCAGTTATAAGCTACCTAAAGCTGTTTCATTACATGAGACAGTTTTTTGTTTTCTTAAAACCTAAACCTGCTAATAAAAAAATCCTGATCTATCTAGATCAGGAGGCACTGTTACCGTAACATTTTCATTAAAAATTCAGCCATTTGTTGAGGGCTTTCTTTTTTTCCGCGAGAAACCCACATTTGACAGACTCCGAAGAAGGCATTGGTCAGATAGACAGAACTGTAGACTCTTTCAATATCTGTTAATGATTTATGACTATAGCGCTCTTGCAAACTATCAACCAGAAGAATCTGTAATTTATGTCGTAGGAAGGTTTGGATCTCCTTGGTTCCATTCTCTGTCAGAAGAACCGCAAAGAGTGGCTCCTTGGTTAGAAATTCGAACACTTCTGTAATCGCTTGGCGCTTGTCGTCTTGGTGTTTATCAAAGATATATTCAAGCTTGTGAAAGAGTGCTTGTTGGTAGCGCTCGATCATGTCGTACTTGTCTCGATAGTGGGTATAAAAGCTAGAGCGACTAATGCCGGATTCTTGTGCTAACTCAACTGTTGTGATTTGGTCGAATGATTCCTTTTCGAGTAGTCGAACCATCGCCTCCTCGATATTTCGTTTTGTTTTTAATCGTTTATTGCTCTCAGTCATCTGTTAATCCTTTTTGCACAAAATTATACACAGTGTCTAAAAACAAGATTTTCTACTTGTGAAAATTTCTAGAAACTGTATAATCTATTATATCAGAAATTTAGACAATGTGTATAAAAAGGAGACAAAAAATATGATGAAAGAATGGAAGGCTATTCTTAAAAAGCCAACATTTATCATTGTCATGATTGGAGTTGCTTTGATTCCAGCTCTATATAATATTATTTTTCTATCTTCCATGTGGGATCCATATGGAAAGGTTTCGGATCTTCCTGTAGCGGTTGTCAATAAGGATCAATCTGCTACATATAATGGACAAAAAATGGAAATCGGAAAAGACATGGTGTCCAATTTGAAGGACAATGACTCACTTGATTTTCATTTTGTAGATGAGAAAGCTGCGAAAGATGGTCTCAAAAATGGAGATTATTATATGATTGTAACCCTGCCTGAGGATCTTTCAAAGAAAGCTAGCTCCATCTTAACCAATCATCCGGAACAGATGACCATTGATTACCAAACATCCAGTGGTCATAGTTTTATCGCAGGGAAAATGAGCGACACGGCGATGACAAAGATGAAGCAGTCAGTGGCTGAAAAAGTGACCAATACTTATACAACAGCTTTATTTTTTAAAATGGGATCGCTTAAAACTGGTATGGGGACAGCGGCAGATGGAAGTGCTAAATTAGCAGATGGGGCAAGTAAATTGGAAGATGGTGGTCAAACACTATCTACTAATTTGAATACATTGGCTCGTTCAAGCTTAGCATTTTCAGATGGTGCGACTACTCTTCGTACAGGTCTAGCAGCCTATACAGATGGTGTTGGTCAATTAGGAAATGGTCTCAATCAAATGGCTGGTCAACTTCCAAATTTGGTATCTGGCGTCAATCAATTAAATAATGGGTTTGGTACTTTTAATACAGGCTTGATGGCTTACGCTACCGGAGTGGATCGATTAGGAAATGGTCTCAATCAAATGGCGAGTCAAACCCCTCAGTTGGCCTCAGGAGTTGGTCAGTTAACTAGTGGTATGGGGACCCTCAATGATGGTCTTGGGAATTATACCAATGGCGTGCGTCAATTGAATTCGGGTCTATCTAACTTTTCAAATGGTTTAGTGACCTATACAAATGGAGTCGCTACTTTATCAGAAGGAGCGGGTCAATTAAGTAGTCAATCTGCTACCCTTCGAAATGGGGTTTCACAATTAGAATCAGGTATTCAAACATTATCAAGCCAGCTACAAGCTTCTACAAGTCAATCTGCTCAGATTGATCAATTGGCAGCTGGTTTAAACCAATTAAATGCAGCGATTCAAAATGCTACAGTAGATACCAGTCAACTTTCGTCTGGATTGACGAGTATTGCGAATTCAGCTCAATCAATCCTTGCTTCAGCCCAAGCGGATCGTGCAAATGCCCTTGCAAGTGTACAAGGGACAGCAGCCTATCAAGCAATGACAGCTGACCAACAAGCGGAAATCAATGCGGCGATCTCATCGAGCCCAAGCTCGAGTGAAACGGCGGCTCAAGGAATCTTGACTACGATTCAAACGATCCAAGGTAGTTTGAATACAGGAAATAGCTTGACACAACTGCAAACGGCAGCCAATCAAGTTTTACCGACAGCTTCTTCTACCTTGACAGACTTGTCAAGTGGCTTGTCTAAGATCCAATCCGCAGTTAGTGGACAATTGTTGCCAGCTAGTCAAACCATCAGTCAAGGGATCGGCGCTTATACAGCTGGTGTCGATAAAATCGCTAATGGAGCAACCCAACTTCAGACAAATAGCAGTACTTTAACAAATGGGGCTAGTCAGTTAGCAGCAGGTGTTGGTCAACTAGATAGTAAATCATCAGAATTACTTGCAGGAAGCAATCAATTGGCTTCTGGTCTAGGTGAGTTAAATGGGAAGATGCCTGCCTTGACATCAGGCATGAATCAACTGGCTTCAGGAGCGACCCAATTAACAGGTAAGTCGGGTGAATTGGTTGCTGGTGCTGAAAAATTAGCTGAAGGTGTAGGGCAATTGAACAGCAAGACTCCAGAGTTGGCAGGAGGTGTCAATAAACTTGTCACTGGTGTCAATCAGTTGACAGAAAAATCAGGTCAACTGGTGACCGGAGCTGATAAACTAGCCGACGGTGCAAATCAAATCTCAGATGGGTCCAGCAAATTAGCAGCAGGTGGCCAAACATTGACAAATGGTTTAGGTGAATTAGCAACAGGAAGCCAAACCTTGAGTCAAGGATTAAACGATGCTAAGGGACAATTGAATGTGGCTACAACTGAAAAAGAAAACGCTAAAACCTTAGCAGATCCTGTCACTATGTCTAAAACAGACCATGACAATACCCCTGTGAATGGTGTCGGAATGGCTCCTTATATGATCTCGGTAGCTCTCTTTGTTTGTGCCTTGTCAACCAACATGATCTTTGCAAAATTACCATCCGGCAGTCACCCTGAAAGTCGCTGGGCATGGTTTAAATCTCGCTTTGAGGTCAATGGAACGATTGCGGTGATTGCAGGAGTCTTGGTCTATGGTGCCGTTCACTTAATTGGTTTATCAGCCAATCATGAAATGGCTACGCTCTTCCTTTGTGTGATTGGTAGTGTATCTTTCATGTCTATCGTGACAGCTTTAACGACATGGCAAAACAAAGTCGGTGCTTTCCTTTCCTTGATCCTCTTGCTCTTGCAATTGGCTTCTAGTGCAGGAACCTATCCTCTTGCGTTGACAAATGGATTTTTCCAAGCCATTCATCCATTCTTGCCAATGAGTTATACCGTTTCTGGTCTTCGTCAAACGATTTCGATGACAGGAGAAATTGGAAATCAAGTGGCCTTCCTTCTGATGACTATTGTTCTTTTTGCAGGACTAGGAATGTGGTTCTATAATCCAAAAAAATATGAAGAGGACTAATCTTCGGGAACTCCCAACAGAATGTGTTGGGAGTTTTTTGTTTCATGTGAAACAAAAATTCTCGCTTGTTTAAGCGAGAATGTTCATTATTTAAAGAAGACAACATCAGGATTCGGTGTAATATAGAGAAGTTGCTCGTTTTTAAAGACCAGTTGGATGGTGTTGTTTTTATAGGTGTAAATGGTGAGGTCTACTCCGAATTTAGAAGTTTGTTTGAGATCAACAGCTCCCATTACAAAGGCGTGAGCTTGTTCCCCTGTGATTTTTCCCTTGTGGTAGAGCTCTTTAATATTTTCTAATTCAGTGTTTTCAAACGATTTGGCAATATAAGCAGGTTCTGTTATTTGTTTCTCTGGCTTTCCAAGGATTTTTTGGACAAGAGCAGGAGTATATCCTTCATAATCTGGCGTCTGGGCAAAAATACTATCACCATTTCTAGAGTAGGCAACTTTTAAATTTCCTGTCGCATAAATCTTATCTTTTGGAGCTTCTTGAGCATTTCTAGGGAGGCCTTCGGTTGTAACGATGTCAGAAGAGGGCTGTGTAGTGGTTGAAGGAGAGCTAGAGGAGTTGCTTGAACTATTTGAACTAGTTGAACGACTCGGGTGGCTAGAACGACTCGAGCTACTTTTTTTAAAGTTTTTCTTTTTTGAGGTGGTAGTAGTGGGCTCTTTTTTAAAATTGATCTTAAGGTCCGGCACACAGGCTGAGAGAAAAAGAAGAGACAGCAAGAGTGTGAAGAAAAGAGGGAGTGTCTGTTTTTTCATCATGTTCCTTTCGATAAGCTGATTGAATTTCTATTCTATCACAAAAAAGGCAACAAAAAAAGGTCAGGAAGAAATCCTGCCTTTATTTGTTATTATGGATGCCCACCTCCAGGTCCACCACCTTGAGGTCCGCCACCGCCTGGGGCCCCACCGCCTCCAGGCATGGAGTTGACAATTTCCGTTTGTTTTTCACCGTTGATATAGATGTCTCCGCCAGTGTAGGTAGCTGTTCCATCAAAGTCGAATCCAGATTGACCCGTTAATTTAATGGTTCCTCCAGTAACAGTGATATTTCCATTCGAATCAATTGGATCGGTATCGCCTTGGCCAACTTCAACGTTGAGGGTTCCACCATTCATAGTGAAGAAAATTTCATCTTGGTTAGCATTGGCATTGGCCGCATTGACCCCATCATCAGTTGCGTAGATGGTGATATCTCCGCCGTTGATGGTGATCGATTTTCCTTCGAGACCTTCGACAGACTCTGTTACCTTGTAGGTTCCGCTATCGATGATCAGATCTCCAGAAGCATGGATTCCGTCGTCTCCTGCGGTGATGGTCATTTTGTTATCTGAAAGATACATGGTTCCGACCGAAGTATCGTCATCATTATCCACCTTGACTGCATCTTCATCTGCATCGATGGTCATGGTCGTACCAGTGATATTGAGTTCGTCATTGACGTTGAAGGCATCTCCTACAGCAGTGATCTTATAGGTTCCACCTGTGATATGGAGAGTGTCATTGGCCTTGATACCGTTGTTCTTCTTGGCGTCAATGTTGAGCGCACCTGAACCATTGATGGTGAGGTCGCCTTTAGAGAAGATCACTGCATCGGCATCTTCATCATTGTTTGAACTTGAATCAGACAAGGTATTGGTCGTGCCGTCTGCTAGAGTGAGGTAGACATGCCCTGCTTTCGTAGCAGAAATTGGCGCGTTGGTGTTGGTCATGGTAACGCCTTTCAAGACGATGTGAACATCGTCTGAGTCACCCGCTTCGACCTTGATTTGAACTCCATCGGATTCACCAGAGATGACATAGGTTCCAGGCTTTGAGATGGTCACAGTTGATCCAGATACAGCTACGCCGTCACCTGATACACTTGCAGACGAACCAGACAGTTTTACAGTAGAGGCTTTGCTTTCATCATAAGAGCTGTCCTTGTCCTTATCTGTAAAATAGTTGGAATTGTTTGTTTTATTTTTTGAAGTAGAAGTAGCGGTTGTTTGTGCAGTATTGCTTTTTGTAGCTGATTGTGATGACGCCTGGGTGCAAGCTGTCAGTAAGGTGAGGGTTGCGGCCCCCGTTAATAAAAATTTCCATTTGTTTGATTTCATGAGCTTTTCCTCTCGTTCAATTGATATGCTCCTAGTCTAAAGTTGCTAGCTGAAAGTTTCCTAAAGTTTTTCTGAAAGGAACCTTAACTCTAGTTTTCTTTAAGTTTGGCTTAATGACCAGTTAAGAAAGTCCCATTAAACTAGAAAGCACGTAAGTCGTATTCATACTTACTGAAGGTTAGAAACAATAGATCCCCCTTAAAGGAGAAGAAACATGAAAAAAACAATTGAGACAAGTTTCAAACGAATCGAAACAAAATATATCGTCGCAAAAGATGACGTGAAGGACTTGATCAAAGACTTAAAAGAATACGTCGTAGAAGATGATTACCCAACTTCAACCATTTCAAACATTTATTTTGATACGGAAAATTTTGATGTCATTCAAGATGCTCTTGCCAAACAACACCGCCGTGAAAAAATTCGGATGCGGACTTATATAGAAAAACCTCAAGCAGACAGTCCAGTATTTCTAGAGGTGAAGTCAAAAGATGAAGAAGGAATTGGCCATAAATTCCGTCTAGTCGCCACTTCGCAAGCCATTATCAACTTGATGACAGATGGGACAGTAGATCATCAGATACAAGATCCAGACTTAGTGCAAGAGATTCAGAGATTGCGCAAACGTTATGGTCATCGATTGGAACCACGGATGTTCATTTATTATGATCGTTTGTCTCTCAAAGAAAAGAAATCCATTCAGGGTTATCCTTATCAGAAGATTCGCGTGACAATCGATCAAAACTTAGTCTTTCGAGACCAGGCTGTTAGCCTTTTTGATGGGAAGAAAGGAGAACCTCTACTAGAGGATGACTTCGTGATCATGGAAATTAAGGCTCCTGGCCAAGAACCTAAATGGCTAAAGGATATTTTAGAGAAGTATGGTTTGGTGAAGCAGAAATTTTCAAAATATAGCTGTGCTTATCATAAATCACAAGGCTTGGATTATGCCCCAAGACCAGTTCAAGAAACGGTAGGTGCTGCCTATGTCTAATCTATTTGATTCTATTTTTAATAATGCCACAGCAACGGTGGATCCCTTGCGCTTGCTGCTGGCCCTTTTGGTCAGCCTCTTTCTAGGGCTGGCCCTATCTTGGACCTATAAATACCGAACACTTTACACTCGAGAGTTTGTCATTAGTTTGACCTTGCTTCCTTGTATGATGACCTTAGTGATCTTTTTGGTCAATGGAAGTTTGGGAACCTCGATTGCAGTGGCAGGGACCTTTAGTTTGATCCGTTTTCGTTCGGCTACGAGTGGTTCTCGAGAGTTGATTGCCATTTTCTTAGCTATGATTATAGGACTGGCAGCTGGATCTGGCTATCTTTTATTGGCCATTTTAACAACCCTCTCTTTACTAGGGGTGTGGCTGGTATTGGAGAACAAACAGAGTAAGGCAGACCATCAACGACGCCGCCATTTGACTATTACCGTCTCAAAACAAGATTCTGTTGCAGAACAAATCAGCCAGTTGTTGGACCAAAGTTGTTCAGAAATTGACTTTATTTCTGTCACAACGGCCCAAGCTGGAGAACAACTGACCTTGAACTATGAGGTAAATATGAAATCGAACATCGATGATTTTGGCCTTGCCAATCTATTGATTAGCGAGATTGAAAATTGTGATGTCGCTCTGACAAAGAAAGCGAAGAAAAGAAAGAATCTATAACGGCTATCCTACTTTGAGGATAGTTTTTTAGGGTTTTAAGAACTTTTTAAGAAAAAGTGGTATACTGTTTCTAAAAAATTGAAGGAATCCTTTATGAAAAAGACTGCTATTTTTGAAGATGTCGTCTCTATTATGACCCATGATTCATCTACCAGCAAGGATCGAAAAGGATGCGATCCAGAGCCTTTTCGAGAAAACATTACAGATGATATGACAGATGATGCCTTTCTCTATCAAGTTAAGGCTTACCTAGCTAGTTTTGGGGTGATCGGGCATGTTTCCTTTCGAGATAAAAAGGCCAGTCAAAAAGGGTTCCTTTTGAGAATAAATGGACAGAAACTGTATGTTGAGGAAGCTAATGAAGATACGGGTCTTCAAGTAGGAGATCAGATCCTAGCTCTGGATGGAAGTGACTTGGATCAGATAGCTTCTCTTCATAAAGCCTATTTTATCAGCAAGACCCCAGAAAGACATTATAGAGAATGGGCAGATTTGGTCTCTCAGTCAACGAGTGTCACCCTGCTTCGAGAAGGGATAGAAAAGACCATTAAAGTAGTACCCAGTCGAGAACCGATCCAGGATCATATCTTTTGGAAAAGATTAGACGATGAGATTCTTTATCTTCGTCTGGATAACTTTATGGATGAAGGAGCCATTAGTCGGGTATATCAAGAGTGTTTACCTATGATGACGGAAGTCAAGTTTCTTATCATTGATGTCCGACAGAACGGCGGAGGGACAGACTCTTTATATATCCCTCTATTACATCTAGCCTTAGAGAAGGATCAGGGCTATGATTCGCTTGACTGGGACGATGATGGCATGGAAATTCTCTATACGGAACGCAATGTTGACCTGCGATTGAAAGACTTTGAGGACTGGATGCAACAGGAAGAAATTAGCCCTGAAACAGTTAAGCTGCTTGAAGATATGAAAGAGAATTTGATCTACCATCGGGGGAAAGGCTATGTACCGTATCAGCAAGAAAGCGAGGAATTCTTCCCAGAGGTTAGAGGTGGCCACTATCCTGAACAGATCTTTATCTTATCAGATATTTATTGTGCTTCGTCTGGGGATAACTTTGTTCAGATGATGAAGCAGTTTAAGAAGGTAACGGTGGTGGGTCGACAAACTCTCGGAATTCTAGACTACTCTAATTGTTGTACGGTTGATTATGATAATTTTTGTTTAATGTTTCCCACTTCTCGCTGTTTAAGCGTGGATCAAGGTAAAGGAATGACGGATCAGGGTGTTCTACCAGATATAGAAATTCCTTGGACCCCTAGCCATTTCGAGAGAGATGTGGATCTGGACAAGTGTCTGGAGTTGATTCATCAGGGGACTGTGAAATAGAATAGGATTTCAACCAGAAAACTGATTAAAAAAAATGCTTTCGTTAAACGGCTTGAATGATATGAAATGATAACGTTTTCTACCACATTCTCACTATGTTTAAAATTGCTTACTTGGTATAAAAAATGGTAAAATAGTGAATAACAATCAAAATGAAGAGTGAAACTTATGAAACATAAAACACTTTATAAATTTATCGGGCAGACGGTCTTGTATTTCGCCATTTTCCTAGCCCTACTTTATTTCTTTAGTTACCTTGGTCAAGGTCAGGGTGGCTTTATCTACAACGAATTTTAGAAAAGGAGACTCCTAACCGTGTCAAACCAACCAATTACTGATATGATCGAGACAATTGAACGTTATGCGCAACTACAACCAGACTATCCGGTTTACAATGTCCTTGGTGAGGAGCATACCTATGGCCAATTGAAGGCTGATTCAGATAGCTTGGCTGCCCACATCGACCAAATGGGACTTCCTGAAAAGTCACCTGTAGTGGTCTTTGGTGGACAAGAATATGAAATGTTAGCAACCTTTGTGGCCTTGACAAAATCTGGCCATGCCTATATCCCAATTGATAGCCACTCTGCCTTGGAGCGAGTGTCTGCAATTGTTGAAGTAGCAGAGCCAAGCTTGATTATTGCCATCAATGAATTTCCATTGGAAAACCCAGCTGCTCCAATCATGTCCTTGGAGCAAGTGCGTGAAGCTTATGCAGCTCAGCATGCCTATGACTTACAACATCCAGTCAAAGGGGATGATAACTACTACATCATCTTTACCTCAGGGACAACCGGGAAACCAAAAGGGGTACAAATTTCGCACGATAACTTGCTCAGCTTTACCAACTGGATGATTACGGACAAAGAATTTGCAACGCCAGAGCGTCCGCAAATGTTGGCGCAACCACCGTATTCTTTTGACTTGTCTGTCATGTACTGGGCACCGACCTTAGCTCTTGGAGGAACGCTTTTTGCTCTTCCATCAGCTATCACTCAAGACTTCAAACAACTCTTTGCGACGATCTTTTCTCTTCCGATTGCTATCTGGACTTCAACACCATCTTTTGCAGATATGGCCATGTTGTCTGAAGATTTCAATGCTGAAAAAATGCCAGGGATCACCCATTTCTACTTTGATGGGGAAGAGTTGACCGTTAAAACCGCTCAGAAATTGCGCGAGCGTTTCCCAAATGCACGCATCATCAATGCCTACGGCCCAACGGAAGCAACTGTAGCTCTTTCGGCTGTAGCCGTAACAGATGAGATGTTAGCGACTTTGAAACGTCTGCCAATTGGTTACACCAAAGAAGATTCTCCAACCTTCATCATTGATGAGGCAGGTAACAAATTGCCGAATGGTGAGCAAGGGGAGATCATCGTATCTGGCCCAGCTGTTTCAAAAGGTTATATGAATAATCCAGAGAAAACAGCAGAAGCCTTCTTCGAATTTGAAGGTCTTCCAGCCTACCATACGGGAGATGTCGGAACCATGACGGATGAAGGTCTCCTTCTCTATGGTGGTCGTATGGACTTCCAAATCAAATTTAACGGTTATCGTATCGAGCTAGAGGATGTCTCTCAAAACTTGAATAAATCGAAGTATATTGACTCAGCAGTCGCAGTACCGCGTTATAATAAAGATCACAAAGTCCAAAATCTCTTGGCCTATGTCATCTTAAAAGAGGGTGTCAAAGAACAATTTGAGCGAGAAATTGATATCACGAAAGCCATTAAGGAAGATTTAGAAAACATCATGATGTCTTATATGATGCCTTCAAAATTCCTCTATCGTGACAGCCTGCCATTAACACCAAACGGGAAAATCGACATCAAAGGGTTGATTAGCGAGGTTAACAACCGATGATCGAGTTTTTGAAACAGCTCCCTCATTTAGAACACTATGGAACACCGATCTATTTTATCTACCTCATTCTAGCTTTTTTGCCGATCTTTGTGGGCCTCTTTTTCAAAAAGAGATTTCCGGTCTATGAAGGACTGGTGAGTCTGATCTTTATCATTTTGATGCTGACAGGTTCGAATCTCAAGCAAATTTATGCCCTGCTCTTTTACGTAGTCTGGCAAATCTTGATTGTGTATTCCTACAAGATCTATCGTCAAAAAGCGGACAATAAGTGGATTTTCTATCTTCATTCCTTCTTGTCTGTCTTGCCCCTGATCTTTGTTAAGGTAGAGCCAGCAATCAAGAATGGGCACCAATCCTTGTTTGGATTTTTAGGGATTTCGTATTTAACCTTCCGGGCTGTCGGAATGATCATCGAAATGCGAGATGGTGTCTTGAAAGAATTCACACTCTGGGAATTCTTACGCTTTATGCTCTTTATGCCGACCTTCTCAAGTGGGCCGATTGATCGTTTCAAACGTTTTAATGAGGATTATAAAACCATTCCTGAGCGTGAAGAATTATTGGATATGTTGGAGCAAGCTGTTAAGTATATCATGTATGGTTTCCTTTATAAATTTATCCTAGCTCATATTTTTGGCCACTTATTGTTAGGACATGTGCAGACCTATGCTTTGTCTCAAGGTGGATTCTTCAATATCGGAACGCTGGGAGTCATGTATGTTTATGGCTTTGACCTCTTCTTTGACTTTGCGGGCTATTCGATGTTTGCTTTAGCAGCTTCCAATCTGATGGGAATTAAAAGTCCAATCAACTTTGATCGTCCCTTTAAATCACGTGACTTAAAGGAATTCTGGAATCGTTGGCATATGAGTTTATCTTTCTGGTTCCGTGATTTTGTCTTTATGCGTCTCGTGATGGTATTGATGCGCAATAAAGTATTCAAGAGCCGGATTACCACCTCAAATGTTGCCTACATTATCAATATGTTGGTCATGGGCTTCTGGCACGGGGTGACTTGGTACTACATCGCT
>JAWGXY010000002.1:0-50900 GCA_032572035.1 Streptococcus parasanguinis | reverse complement strand
CTACTACGCTGATTTCATCAGCTTTTACAGCCCTACTCAACTGTGCGGAGGTGGGACGACGAAATCGAATTCTAACGAATGACCGATTTCTGTCCCACTTTCTTTTTCTTATGCATGTGGGGGGAGCCATGAAAGGTCAAACTGGAGCAATTGGGCTTCAAGGAGATCTTGATGGGAAATCTCTTGTTTCTCTTTGCCATCTAATAGGGCTTTTTGGATGAAATAGGCGCCTGCAGTGTGTGAGTTGGAGCAAATTTTGAGCTCATGATTTGGAAGATGGAGAAGAACTTCTTTAAAGAGAGGGAGGCCCAGATCATAGATTGGTTTTCCTGGGCAGGTTGGGTAGAGTCCAAGGACCGACCAGATGTACCAAGCAGATAGGCTACCGTTGTCCTCATCACCTGGATAGGCTTGGAAATCTTGATGAAAAGCTTGAGAACGGATCTGGTGGATCAGGAGATTGGTGTATTCGGGATGAAGGCTGTGACGGAAGAGGTAGGGAATGTGAAAGCTGGGTTGATTGGAGATGGCGATCTGCCCAAATGGGGCTTGGGCCATTTCACTCATTTCATGGATTTCATAGCCATATCCTCTTACATCAAATTGAGGTTTTTGATTGGCTAGATCCAGCAGTCGTTGGGTAAAGGCTTTTTTACCGCCCATTAGCTCTATCAGGCCGGAGAGGTCGTGTAAGGCTCCAAAAGTAGCCTGGGTTGCAGAACATTCTGCATAATCTCCTCCCCAGCTGGTAGGAGAGAAGGGCTCTTTAAAGTTTCCATTGGTGGATCGCGCTCTCATGAAGCCCGTTTGGGCATCATACAATGTTCGGTAGGAGAGGCTGGAAGTAGCATAGCGAGCGGCTGTTTCTGCATGACTCAATTGCTTGGCAACGGTAGCAATGCAAAAATCACTATAAGCATAATCTAGGCTGTGGCTCACACTTTCGTGAAAATCATCGGGTAGATATCCAAGGGTCTTGTAGCTTTCATTGCCATGGCGACCAAAATGTTGAGTAGGATCTGTTTTTTGGGCCGTTTGGAGCATGGCTGTCAGCATGTTTTCATGTAGGTCTGGTGCGATCCCTTTTGTGACAGCATCCGCAAAGACTCCATCGATGAGGGTACCTGGCATCATTCCTCGTTCATCTGGGGCCAACCATTTTGGTAGAAAACCAGTATCCTTGTAAGTGTTTAAAAATCCTTCGAGAAAGTGACGGTAATAATCGGGGTAGACAAGGCTAAAGAGCGGAAAAGATGTTCGGAAGAGATCCCAGAATCCGATATTGGTATAAGCTTTTCCTGGTTTGATTTCATTATGAGTGACATCCAGGTGCCAGTCATTTCCCTCGGTATCTGTTTCATAAAAGGTTTGAGGGAAAAGGAGGAGTCGGTACAGGCAATGGTCGAAAAAGGCTTGGTCACGCCCTCCGGCATCTTTTACTTCAATTCGTTTTAGCAGCTGATTCCATTGATCGGATGCTTCTTTTTTAGCTTCCTCTAGAGAAAGGTGGGGAAGATGGCTGTGAGCCATGTCTTGGGACAGATAAGAAGTTCCTAATTGGACGGTCACTTCATTGCTAGCAAAGGTCAGAAAAAGATCTTGATCGATGTGAGTGACGCTCTCAATCGGCTGGCTAAATTGCCACTGGAGATAGAAAGAGTATGAAGTATCTGCGGTATGGGCCTGATCCAGAATGTGAAAGTGGCAGGTTTGGTCTGTCAGAGTCAAGTCCTCTAGTTCCTTTGCTGCATGAAAGCAGAGTGTTAGCTTTTCTGGTGCTCGAAAGCGCATGACAGCCCCGTAGCGGCTTGGAACCAGCTCGCTTTGAATCTGATAACGTTCCGAAAAAAAACGGAGGTAGTGAGGCTGGAAAACGGCTTCTTTCATCGAATAACTGCTTTGGCGACGGAAGAGGTCGGAACTTGCAATATCTCCTGTGATGGGCGTGATGAGGCACCAAGCGTAGTCTCCTATCCAAGGACTAGGCTGGTGGGTGAGACGAAATCCCTGAAAAATAGGGAGATTGGGGTTGAAAAACCAAGCTCCTTGTTCGTGTGTCGTCTGGGGAAGGAAGTAGTTCATCCCAAAAGGGACCCCGGTATAAGGGAGGGTATTTCCGTGGGAATAGTGGGGATGATTATCGCTTCCCCAGCGGGTATCGATGGTTTGGCAATGTGTGCGCATCCTGTCTCCTTTTTCTTCATCAACCTTAAATGATCTGTATTTTTTTTTGAACACGCGCTGGTATTTTCTTCATTGTATCAAAGTGTTGTCAAATATGATAGCGTTTTTATCAAATGGAAAATTTTGTAGAAAAAGGGCTATAGTTTGCGTATGTATTTCCCCTTTGAAATCTTTTATACTGAATAGGAAAGAATCGATACGTGTGAGGAAAATAAATGACCTATTCAAAAGAAATTGTGCGAGAATGGTTGGATCAAGTGGCTGAGCGAGCTAAGGAGTACCCTGAGTGGGTGGATGTCTTTGAACGTTGTTATACAGACACTTTGGATAATACAGTTGAAATTTTAGAAGACGGTTCAACCTTTGTGTTAACAGGGGATATCCCAGCTATGTGGTTGCGTGACTCGACGGCTCAATTGAGGCCCTATCTTTATGTGGCAAAAAGAGACCCTCGTTTGCGTCAGACCATTGCTGGTTTGGTCAAACGCCAGATGACCTTGATCCTCAAGGATCCCTATGCCAACTCTTTTAATATTGAGGAGAACTGGAAAGGCCATCACGAGACTGATCACACCGATTTGAATGGCTGGATTTGGGAGCGCAAGTATGAGGTGGATTCACTGTGCTATCCCTTGCAACTGGCTTATCTTCTTTGGAAAGAAACTGGTGAGACTAGCCAATTTGATGAAACCTTTGTTACAGCGACTAAGGAAATCCTTCATCTTTGGACAGTGGAACAAGACCACAAGAATTCCCCTTATCGCTTTGTTCGGGATACAGATCGTAAGGAAGACACGCTGGTAAATGACGGATTTGGTCCTGACTTTGCTGTGACAGGGATGACCTGGTCAGCCTTTCGTCCAAGTGATGACTGCTGTCAGTATAGTTACTTGATTCCGTCCAATATGTTTGCAGTGGTTGTCTTGGGTTATGTGCAAGAAATCTTCGCAACATTGAATCTAGCCGATAGCGAGAGCATCATTGCAGATGCCAAACGCCTGCAGGCGGAGATTCAAGAAGGGATCGAAAACTACGCCTACACCACTAACAGCAAGGGCGAGAAAATTTATGCCTTTGAGGTAGATGGTTTGGGAAATGCTAGTATCATGGACGATCCTAACGTGCCAAGCTTGTTGGCGGCTCCCTATCTGGGCTACTGTGCGATTGACGATGAAGTCTACCAAGCCACTCGTCGGACGATTTTGAGCCCTGAAAATCCTTACTTCTATGAAGGGAAGTACGCAAGCGGACTCGGAAGTTCTCATACCTTTTATCGCTATATCTGGCCGATTGCTTTATCTATTCAAGGATTGACAACAAATGATAAGGCAGAGAAGAAATTCTTGCTGGATCAGTTGGTTGCCTGCGATGGTGAAACAGGTGTCATGCACGAAAGTTTCCACGTAGATGATCCAACCAAATACTCGCGTGAATGGTTCTCTTGGGCCAACATGATGTTCTGCGAGTTGGTCTTGGATTACTTGGATATTCGCTAATGAGCTCTTGCTCGACAGATTCTTGTCAAGAATCACAAATAGATCTTTAAATTTAAGTTAGAATTAGGTTTTACTCATGGAAAATGTTGTTGTACATATTATCTCTCACAGTCACTGGGATCGTGAGTGGTATTTACCGTTTGAAAGCCACCGGATGCAATTGGTGGAACTGTTTGACAATCTGTTTGATCTTTTTGAAAATGATCCGGAGTTCAAAAGTTTCCACTTAGATGGCCAAACCATTGTTCTCGATGACTATTTAGAAATTCGCCCTGAAAACCGCGACAAGGTGCAACGTTATATCGACGAGGGCAAGCTCAAGATTGGTCCCTTCTACATTTTGCAGGATGATTACTTGATCTCCAGTGAAGCCAACGTCCGCAATACCTTGATTGGACAAGCTGAATGTGCCAAATGGGGCAAATCAACTCAAATTGGTTACTTCCCTGATACCTTTGGAAATATGGGACAAGCTCCTCAAATCCTTCAAAAATCAGGGATTCACGTAGCAGCCTTTGGGCGTGGGGTCAAACCAATCGGATTTGACAACCAAGTCCTCGAAGATGAGCAGTTTACCTCTCAATTTTCTGAAATGTACTGGCAAGGGGCGGATGGTAGCCGTGTGCTGGGTATTCTTTTTGCTAACTGGTACAGTAACGGGAACGAAATTCCAGTGGATAAAGATGAAGCTTTGGCTTTCTGGAAACAAAAATTGGCAGACGTTCGTGACTATGCCTCAACCAACCAATGGTTGATGATGAACGGTTGCGACCACCAACCGGTTCAACGAAACTTGAGTGAAGCTATTCGCGTGGCTAACGAACTATTCCCTGACGTGACCTTTATTCATAGCTCTTTTGATGAATATGTGCAAGCAGTGGAAAGTGCGCTTCCTGAACAATTATCAACAGTTACGGGAGAATTGACCAGTCAGGAAACCGATGGTTGGTACACACTGGCAAATACGTCTTCCTCTCGGATTTATCTCAAGCAAGCCTTCCAAGAAAACAGCAATTTGCTGGAGCAAGTGGTGGAACCTTTGACCATCATTACAGGTGGTCACAATCACAAGGATCAATTGACCTATGCCTGGAAGACGCTCTTACAAAATGCACCTCATGATAGTATCTGTGGTTGTAGTATTGACGAAGTTCACCGTGAAATGGAAGTTCGTTTTGCCAAGGTCAATCAAGTCGGAAACTTTGTCAAGACCAACCTTTTGAACGAATGGAAGGGTAAACTAGCGACTCAAAAAGCCCAGAGTGAGCACCTCTTTACGGTCATCAACACTGGCTTGCATAATAAGGTGGACACCGTCAGCACGATTGTCGATGTTGCGGTTTGTCCATTTAAGGAATTGCATCCGACAGAAGGCTTCAAGAAAATGGCTGCTTTGAGCTTGCCAGACTACCATGTAGAGGATTTAGATGGACATCTTGTAGAAGCAGAGATTGAGGACTTGGGAGCAAGCTTTGGCTATACCCTGCCTAAGGATAAATTCCGTCAACCTTATATCGCGCGTCAAGTGCGCGTGACGGTTCCGGTTCACCTAGCGCCTCTTTCTTGGACCACCTTCCAGCTCTTGGAAGGTAAAGCACCTCATCATGATGGTCTGTTCCAAAATGGGGTGATCGATACGCCATTTGTAACCCTTAGTATCGATGATGGCTTGACCCTCTATGATAAAACGACCAATGAGGCTTATGAGGATTTCCTTCGTTTTGAAGATCGTGGTGATATTGGAAATGAATATATCTACTTCCAACCAAAAGGAACAGAGCCGATCTATGCGGAGTTAACAGCTTATGAGGTCTTGGAAAACAATGCTCGCTATGCCAAAATCTTGCTCAAGCATGACTTGACGATCCCGGTCAGCGCGGATGAACAATTGGATGCGGAGCAAAGAGGCATTATCGAGTTTATGAACCGCAAGGCAAGTCGCTCAGAAGAGCTGACAACCATCCCTCTTGAAACGGAGATGACCATCTTTGTAGATGATCCACAAATTCGCTTCAAGACGCGCTTTACCAATACTGCCAAGGATCACCGCATCCGTCTCCTGGTCAAGACTCACAATACACGTCCAAGCAATGATTCTGAAAGTATCTATGAAGTTGTGACACGGCCAAATAAACCGGCTGCTTCTTGGGAAAATCCTGAAAATCCCCAACACCAACAAGCCTTCGTCAGCTTGTATGATGACATCAAAGGGGTAACAGTGGCCAATAAAGGATTGCATGAATACGAAATCCTTGGAGACGATACGATAGCTGTAACACTTCTCCGTGCTTCCGGTGAACTTGGTGACTGGGGCTATTTCCCAACACCAGAAGCACAATGCTTACGGGACTTTGAGGTTGAATATGCAGTAGAATGCCATCAAGCTCAGGGGCGCTTCTCTGCTTATCGTCGAGCGAAAGCTTTGCAGACACCGATGACCAGCCTTCAAGTTGAAAAACAAGAAGGAAGTGTAGCAGCGTCTGGTAGCTTACTCAAGCATACCGCCTTGACGCATCCTCAGGTTTGTCCAACAGCCTTTAAGGTAGCAGAAAATGAAGAAGGTTACATCCTTCGCTATTACAACATGAGCCAAGAAAA
This sequence comes from Streptococcus parasanguinis, assembly GCA_032572035.1. Taxonomy (GTDB): domain Bacteria; phylum Bacillota; class Bacilli; order Lactobacillales; family Streptococcaceae; genus Streptococcus; species Streptococcus parasanguinis_AB. The sequence goes on along the minus strand of JAWGXY010000002.1, from coordinate 44,622 downwards.
TGTGCGCGTGTCAGAAGGACAACAAACGGTTGTCGATCTTCTGGAACAACCGTATCCGGTCCATACAGGTTTATTGGCACCGCAAGAAATCCGGACAGAATGGATTAAAAAAGAAGAAATCTAATTTCAAAAAGGTAACATAAAAGAAAGGAGGAGCGAAAAAGTAAGAACCGACTGCTGACTCGCTCCTTTTTACAGGTAAAAGCCATGACCATTGCAACGATTGATATCGGAGGGACTGGGATTAAGTTTGCCAGTCTCACTCCGGATGGAAAGATTTTAGATAAGGCCAGCACCCCAACTCCAGAAACTCTAGAAGATTTGCTAGCTTGGCTGGACCAGCGATTGTCAGAACGTGACTACCGTGGGATTGCTATGAGTGTGCCAGGGGCTGTTAACCAAGAAACAGGGGTAATTGAAGGGATCAGTGCCATTCCTTATATCCATGGTTTTTCATGGTATGAGGCCCTTTCTCATCACAAGCTACCTGTCCATCTAGAAAATGATGCCAACTGTGTTGGACTGAGTGAATTGCTGGCGCATCCTGAGATTGAAAATGCAGCCTGTGTCGTGATTGGTACCGGAATCGGTGGAGCCATGATTATCAATGGCAAGCTTCACCGTGGACGTCATGGCTTGGGCGGTGAGTTTGGCTACATGACAACTATCGAGCCTGCAGAAAAGCTCAATAACTGGTCACAACTCGCTTCTACAGGAAACATGGTTCGCTATGTCATCGAAAAATCTGGTCAAACCGATTGGGATGGCCGTAAGGTTTATCAAGAGGCTGCAGCAGGCAATGCCCTTTGCCAAGAAGCCATTGAGCGTATGAATCGTAATCTAGCTCAAGGCTTGCTCAATATCCAGTATCTAATCGACCCAGATGTCATTAGCCTAGGTGGCTCTATCAGTCAGAACCCAGATTTTATCAAAGGGGTGCAAAAAGCGGTAGACGTCTTTGTGGAAAGATATGAAGAATATACAATTGCGCCAGTCATCCAAGCTTGCACCTATCAGGCAGATGCCAATCTCTACGGTGCCCTTGTCAACTGGTTACAGGAGGAAAAGCAATGGTAAGTTTTACCGGAATTAGCAGTAAACAACAGCAAGCTATAGACTTACTTCAAAAGCACATTTCTCTACCAGATGTAGAAGTGGCAGTCGCTCAGTCTGACCAAGCTTCTATCTCTATCAAGGGTGAGGGTGGAGAATATCAATTGACTTATCGCAAACCTCATCAGATTTATCGTGCCTTATCGATTCTCGCAACAGCATTAGCAGAAGGTGACAAGGTAGAGATTGAAGAACAAGCGGCTTATGAAGATTTAGCCTACATGGCTGACTGTTCGCGAAATGCAGTTCTAAATGTTGCATCTGCCAAGCAGATGATTGAAGTCTTGGCTCTGATGGGTTATTCAACCTTTGAGCTCTACATGGAAGACACCTATCAGATTGAAGGGCAACCTTACTTTGGCTATTTCCGTGGAGCATACTCAGCTGAAGAATTACAGGAAATCGAAGCTTACGCCCAGCAGTTTGATATGACCTTTGTACCATGTATCCAGACCTTGGCTCACTTATCAGCCTTTGTCAAATGGGGTGTCAAAGAAGTCCAGCAACTTCGTGATGTAGAGGACATTCTCCTCATCGGCGAAGAAAAAGTTTACGACCTAATCGACGGCATGTTTGCTACTCTGTCTAAACTACAAACACGCAAGGTCAATATCGGGATGGACGAAGCTCACTTGGTTGGTTTGGGACGCTATCTCATCTTAAACGGTGTTGTGGACCGTAGCCTCCTCATGTGTCAACATTTGGAGCGCGTGCTGGATATTGCAGACAAGTATGGTTTCCACTGCCAGATGTGGAGCGATATGTTCTTCAAACTCATGTCATCAGATGGCCAGTACGACCGTGATGTCGAAATTCCAGAAGAAACTCGTGTTTATCTTGACCGTCTCAAAGACCGTGTGACCTTGGTTTACTGGGATTATTATCAGGATAGCGAAGAAAAATACAACCGTAACTTCGGTAATCACCACAAGATTAGCCAGGATATTGCCTTTGCAGGTGGTGCTTGGAAGTGGATTGGTTTCACACCACACAACCATTTCAGCCGTCTCATCGCTCTTGAAGCCAATAAAGCCTGCCGTGCTAATCAGATCAAAGAAATCATCGTGACGGGTTGGGGGGATAATGGCGGTGAAACAGCCCAGTTCTCGATTCTCCCAAGTTTACAAATCTGGGCAGAACTCAGCTACCGCAATGATTTAGAGCGTCTGTCAGTTCACTTCAAGACCAATACAGGCCTCTCGGTTGAGGACTTTATGCAGCTGGATCTGGCCAACCTCTTGCCAGACCTACCAGACAATCTCAGTGGGATTAACCCTAACCGCTATGTCTTTTATCAGGATGTTCTTTGCCCAATCCTTGACAAGCACATGACACCTGAACAGGATAAGCCTCACTTTGCCAAGGCAGCTGAGACACTTGCTGACATTAAAGAAAAAGCGGGTGTCTACGCCTATCTCTTTGAGACTCAGGCTCAGTTGAATGCCATTTTAAGTAGCAAGGTGGATGTAGGACGACGCCTTCGTCAAGCCTATCAAGCAGGTGATAAAGAGAGCTTGCAACAAATCGCTCGGGAAGAATTGCCAAAACTCAGAAGCCAGATTGAACACTTCCATGACCTCTTTAGCCACCAATGGTTGAAAGAAAACAAGGTCTTTGGCTTGGATACCGTAGACATCCGGATGGGTGGACTCTTGCAACGGATCAAGCGAGCAGAAAGTCGGATTGAAGACTATCTAGCTGGTTCTATCACACGTATCGATGAACTAGAAGTAGAGATCTTGCCATTCAACGATTTCTACAGGGATCAGGACTTCGCAGCAACAACGGCTAACCAGTGGCATACTATTGCGACTGCCTCAACCATTTATACAACGTAAAAAAAGCCAAGTTGGATGACAGATATCTCATCCATGGTCGATAGGAGTAGAAGAGGAGCTGTGTTTATGACCACCCTTTTCTACTCTTTTTTAAAGCTATGTCATAAATTTGTAGAATTTTTTCTATAATTAGGAGTTTGAAAATGTAAATGGGCTATCTTATAATAGGTGATGTAAACGCTACCAAAGCAAATAAACACGCTCAAGGCTCAAAGGGGGAGTTAAATGAAAAAGTTTGTAAGGACTCTGAGAGAAAATTTCATTTTTCTTTTAATGGTCTTACCTGGTGCAGCGTGGTTAATCTTATTCTTCTATATTCCGGTTTTTGGGAATATCGTAGCATTTAAGGACTATCATATTACAGGAGAAGGCTTCATCGACAGTGTCATGAAGAGTAAATGGGTTGGCTTTGACAACTTCAAGTTCCTCTTTAGTTCCAAAGATGCCTACATTATTACAAGAAATACGGTCTTGTACAACTTAGGATTTATCTTCTTAGGATTGATTGTTTCCGTTGGGATCGCCATCATCTTTAGTGAGTTGAGATCAAAAAGAGTGGTCAAGGTGCTTCAAACCTCCATGCTCTTCCCATACTTCCTATCATGGGTTATCATCAGCTTCTTCACCGATGCCTTCCTGAACGTGGACAAAGGATTGGTCAACCACATCTTAACTTCACTTGGCATGAAGGCCATCAATTTCTATTCAGAATTGTGGATCTGGCCAGCGCTTCTCCTCTTCTTAGGAATTTGGAAAGGCTTTGGTTATAGTAGTGTCATGTACTATGCAACCATCATGGGAATTGACCCAACTTACTATGAAGCAGCGACCGTGGATGGTGCGTCTAAGTGGCAACGCATTCGCAACATCACCATTCCTCAGTTGTCTTCCTTGATTACGGTCTTGACCATTCTTGCAGTCGGAAATATCTTCCGCGCAGACTTCGGTCTCTTCTACCAAATCCCGCATAATGCTGGAGCGCTCTATAGTGTGACCAACGTTATTGATGTTTATGTCTACAACGGTTTGACCAAGTCAGGGGATATCGGGATGACAGCAGCAGCCGGTCTTTACCAATCGGTAGTCGGTTTGGTTCTTGTTTTAATCTCAAATATCATTGCCCGTCGCATTGATAAGAATGCCGCTCTCTTCTAGAAAGGAGGATCGTATGAAAAAATCAACCATTCAAAAAGAAAAAATTGATAATGTCGGGATCCATTCTTTCAGTAAGAAGAGCAACTTCTTCTTTACCTTGTTGTTGACCTTAGTCGGATTGACCTGTGTACTTCCCTTCATCTTCGTTGTCATGATCTCTTTGACAGACGAACAAAGTTTGGCAGTCCATGGATTCCAATTCTGGCCGGCAAAATTTGGATTTGATGGTTACCTTTTCTTGGTACAGTTCAAAGACAAAATCTTGCAAGCCCTCTTCATTACCTTGTTTGTGACCATTGTGGGAACAGCATGTAATGTCTTTATCACCACAACTTATGCTTACGCTATCTCACGGAGTACCTTTAAATACCGCAAGTTCTTTACCGTATTTTCACTCCTTAGTATGCTCTTTAGTGCAGGGTTGGTTCCAAGCTACATTGTCACCACTCAACTCTTGCAGTTAGGTGATACCATCGGGGCTTTGATTATCCCAATGTTGCTCAGTCCATTTAACATCATCTTGATGCGGACCTTCTTTAAACGGACCATTCCAGAAGCTATCCTTGAATCCGCTCGGATCGATGGGGCAAGTGAAACACGGATCTTCTTCCAAATCTGCTTGCCATTGTCTCTTCCAGGGATTGCGACCATCAGTTTGTTCACCGCTTTAGGGTTCTGGAATGACTGGTTCAACGCCCTCCTCTATATTAAGAGTGACAACCTTTACCCATTGCAATACCTCTTGATGCAAATCCAAAACAATATGGATTACATCGCTAAAAACGTCGGGGTATCCGGCCAATTGGCAGGAGCTGTACAATCCATCCCACGGGAAACAGGACGTATGGCCATGGTGGTTGTGGCAACAGTGCCAATCGCCATTCTCTATCCATTCTTCCAACGCTACTTTGTAAAAGGCTTGACCATCGGTGGTGTGAAAGAATAACATCGTTCATTGAAAATCAACAGGATTTTCAACTCATAACTTAGTCTAAAAAGAAAATAACATAAAGGAGATTTTTCTTATGAAAAATTGGAAAAAATATGCGTTAGCATCTGCTAGTGTCATCGCTCTTGGAGCTACTCTTGCTGCTTGTGGAAGCCTTACAGGTAACAACAAGAAATCTGCAACAACTGAAGACGGTAAACCAATCATCAAGATGTACCAAATCGGTGATAAACCAGATAACTTGGATGTTCTTCTTAAAAATGCCAACAAGATCATTGAAAAGAAAGTTGGCGCAAAATTGGATATCCAATATCTTGGTTGGGGTGACTACGCACAAAAAATGAACGTTATCATCTCATCTGGTGAAAACTATGATATTGCCTTTGCTAATAACTACGTTATCAACGCTCAAAAAGGTGCTTATGCTGACTTGACAGAATTGTACAAGAAAGAAGGGAAAGACCTTTACAAAGCACTTGACCCAGCTTACATCAAAGGGAACACTGTAAACGGCAAGATCTATGCTGTTCCAGTAGCAGCTAACGTTGCATCTTCTCAAAACTTTGCTTTCAACGGACCACTTCTTGAAAAATATGGTATCGACGTTTCAAACGTCAAAGACTATGCTTCTCTTGAACCAGTCTTGAAAGCCATCAAAGAAAAAGATCCAAACGTTGTTCCATTTGCAATGAACAAGAGCTACGGTGGACCTTCAGATGACTTCGACTACGTGGCTGTTGATGGACTTCCATTCGTTGTTGACTTGAAAGGTGACACCACTAAGATTGTTGACCGTTACACCATTCCTCGTTATGTAGAAAACTTGAAGACTCTTCACAAATACTACGAAGCAGGATACATTCCAAAAGACGTAGCTACAAGCGACACTGGTTATGATCTTTCTCAAGATACATGGTTGGTTCGTGAAGAAACAGTAGGACCAGCTGACTACGGTAACAGCTTGCTTTCTCGTGTAGCAAACCGTAAGATCGAAATCAAACCATTTACTGAACTGTACAAGAAGAACAATACTACTCAAGTAGCTAACTTTGTTATCTCAAACAACTCTAAGAACAAAGAAAAAGCAATGGAGGTGTTGAACCTCTTGAACACTGATCCAGAACTTTTGAACGGGCTTGTTTATGGACCAGAAGGCAAGAACTGGGAAAAAGTTCCTGGCAAAGAAAACCGTGTCAAAGTCTTGGATGGCTACAACGGAAACACTCACATGTCTGGATGGAACACTGGTAACAACTGGATTCTTTACATCAACGAAAACGTAACAGATGAACAAATTGCACAATCTAAGAAAGATTTGGAAACTGCAAAAGAATCTCCAGCACTTGGCTTCATCTTTAACACAGACAAAGTGAAATCAGAAATCACTGCTCTTACAAATACTTTGAACCAATTCGCAGGTGCGATCAATACTGGTACTGTGGATCCTGAAGTAGAAGTTCCTAAGATGCTTGAAAAATTGAAATCAGAAGGTGCTTACCAAAAAGTGCTTGACGAAATGCAAAAACAATACGACGAATTCCTTGCTTCTAAAAAATAAGAACAGGTAGTTCGAAAAGGCTTTGGAGGGATCTCCAGAGCCTTTTCATGTCTTTATGAAAATAGAACTGTAAATGAAAATCAATATTTCAATTTACCAATGCAAATAAAGGAAAGCGTTTTATTTTTATGGTATAATAGAATCACTAATTGGAAAAGAGGCTGAATGATGGGAAAAATCATCGAGTTCATTTTTACGAGAGTCTATGTTGCTATGCTGGTAACAGGGATTTTTTGGGTCTTGACGATCTGTGGGGGTGTTCTGCTAGGAGTAGGACCGGCTAGTGCCACTATTATGAGCCTCTATGCGGAAAATGGCATGACCTACAAGGACTATCATTGGTCACGCGCTTGGGAACTCTTCAAAGAAAATCTACGCCCGGCTAATCAAGTCTTTTATACTTTCTTTGCCATTGAAGGGGTACTCCTCTATGGCATGTACCTCATGATCCAGATTCCTCACTTGAATTTCTTCCAAATTTTGGTTCTTTTGTTTAATCTGGTTTTCCTCTTGGTTGCGCCTCTAGCTTACGCTGTTTATTTGAAATTGCAAGTTCATTTCGATCTTTCTTATGCCAATAGTATCAAGCTCAGTTTGATTGGAATGTTGCTGGACATTCGTCCGGTTCTAAAGCTCATCCTTGGAACCGCGCTGCTTGGCGTCATTAGCTACTATATGCCAGCCCTTCTCTTTTTCGTCTTGATCGGTGTATGGCATTTCTTTGTCAATGATATCTTTGACCCTGTTTATCAAAACATCCACGAAAAATTGGTATCCTAACGATGAAAAAAATCTGGTTAAGTACGCTTTTAAAATTCTACGCCTATGTCATGGTGGTCATTTTGACCATTATGGGCCTGGTCGTCGCGGGGATCTCTTGGAAAAACCAGCAAGCTGAAGCCGACCGGATCGCCCAACGGGTCTTAACCGAAGTGGTGACGGATCTTGAGACCTCTTATCAACGGGTCACACAAGAAGGTCGTAGCCTCGTTGAAAACCCTGCAAAATTAGAAGGAGTTTATCGCTATTTTACCTTGTCACCATCGGAGTATGAGACTTGGAGATTGAATGCCCAATTTCCTTCGTATATCCAATTGTCCCTACATAAGAATATTGACAGCCTCTATTTGAGCAATAAAAACATCGAGGGCATCGATGTCACCTTGTCTGATTACAAGACGGTATTTGTCTCTACCCGGCAATCGAAGGGGGGCAAGCAAGTCTCAGCGGATCATTACCAGGCTCCTGCGACCGCCATCCCTGTTCCTTTGACAGATCCGACCACGGGTGCAGGAATTGGGATTGCTTATATGACCTTGGATCAAGAAATCCTGACTTTGGCCATTGACAATGCCAGAGGCGATCTTCCGGTCGCTGTGCGGATCTTCACTCCCTTTGGGAAAGAGATGTACCATGAAGGGGATAAGGGGCAATCAAAGGATGTTAAATGGCAAACCCGCAGCACGATCTATGGCTACAAGGTGGATGTAGCTGTTTCTGAAAGTTATCTGGTCAAAAAGGGTCTAGCTAACCTGGCCACTTTTCTCTCCATTGCTTTCCTAATTTTCTTGATCCTTTACTTGTTATTAGGTCAGATTTTCAAAAATTATCGGCGTCAAGTCCTCGATTTGGTCGATACCATGAATTTGATCAGTCAAGGCGAGAGTGAACGACGGATTGATACCTCGACCAAGGACCAAGAACTGCTGGTTATTGGTAATATGATCAATACCATGTTAGACAATATGGATAAGAATATTCGGGATATCTACCAGCTACAGCTCAGCCAAAAAGATGCCAATATGCGGGCGCTACAAGCCCAGATCAATCCCCATTTTATGTACAATACGCTGGAATTTATCCGGATGTATGCCGTCATGCAAGAGCAGGATGAATTGGGTGATATTATTTATGAGTTTAGTAGTCTCTTGCGCAATAATATCTCAGATGAGCGAGTGACGACGGTCGAAAACGAACTCGAATTTTGCCGCAAATACAGCTACCTCTGTATGGTGCGTTATCCAAAATCAATTGCCTATGGCTTTAAGATTGATCCAGGTTTGGAAAAAATGAAGATTCCCAAATTCACCATCCAGCCTTTGGTCGAGAACTATTTTGCACATGGAGTGGATCACAAACGCCAGGACAATGTGATTAGTGTCAAAGTCTTGCAAGGAGAAGGGCAAGTCATGATCCTCGTCAGTGATAATGGACGCGGAATGGAAGAAGAGCAGTTAGAAAGCATTCAAGCGATTCTAGCCAATCGCAATCCACGCTCGGAAATAGAAGAAAAGCGTGGCCGGCAGTCCATCGGAATTGTCAATGTTCATGAACGCATGTTGCTCTATTTCGGAGATCGCTACCATATCCAAGTCTTCTCCCAACCTCACCAGGGAGTGACCTATACGATAACTATTCAAGATGAATAAAGGAGACAGAATGTACAAAGTCTTATTAGTAGACGATGAGTATATGATTACAGAAGGGTTAAAAAAATTAATTCCTTTTGACCACTGGAATATGGAAGTGGTCGCGACAGCAGAGGATGCAGACCAGGCTCTTGATTATGTCCGAGAGCATCCAGTAGATGTAGTGATCACCGATGTTAATATGCCAGGGAAGACCGGACTTCAGATGATTGCTGAGATGAAGGACTTGATTCCAGATGCTGCTTTTATCATTATGTCAGGTTATCAGGATTTTGAATATGTCAAGACAGCACTCAATTTGCGCGTGGCAGACTACTTGCTCAAACCTGTCAATAAGGTGGAGATGGGTAATATTCTAGAAAAAATTCAGTACAAAATCCAGCAACCAAGCCAAGAGTTGGCCAACCGCTTGATTCACGATGACATCTCTGAAGAAGAGTTTTGTCGGTATATCGCAGGCCGGAAGTCACTGTGGATTGGGGTTTCTAAGGAGAAAAAAGGCTTTATCAGCTCATCTTATCAAGTCCTCGGGCAAAATCTTCAACTCTTTATCTCGGATCAAGAAGAAGAAGCCATGATTGAGAAGGCCTTTGAGCCTCCTTATAAGGAGCACTTTCGCCAATTTAAAGACCTAGTAGAGCGAAGCCTCTTTTATGGCGCTACCCCTCTTAATGAAGATGAGGAAGTCTTCAATTATTACGAACCGGCCTACCGGGTGATCATGCAAGGAAATATCCAACAGATCTTAGAAGAACTAGATTGGTTGGAAAAAATGATCCTTGAGAAGACACCTAAGGTTTCACTGACCAAGCAACTCTTTATCCAATTTTTGATGGATGTCTTTCATTTGTTTGAATACCTGCAAGGAGATGATTTGGCCGATGTGGTCAAGAAAGTCCATGATGCTGCCACCTTTAGCGAGATGATTAGCTTCATCCAGGAAGAGTTGTCCCGTTTCTTATCCCACTATCGGATGAACGAAAATGTAGCGAGTGTCCTACAAGTGATTAGCCGTGATTACCAAAAAGAGCTGTCGCTCAAGGACATCAGTCAGGCTCTCTTTATCAATCCAGTCTATTTAGGGCAATTGATTAAACGAGAAACCAATGCAACGTTCGCAGAACTCCTCAACAAACAGCGGATTAAGGCTGCCCAGCAGCTCCTCTTATCGACCAATGACAGCATTGAAGATATCTGCTATAAAGTCGGTTACAGTAATGTAGGCTATTTCTACAAGGTTTTCCGTAAACTCTGTGGAAAATCGCCTAAAACCTATCGCTTACAAGTCATGACAGAGCATGCAGAAGATGAGTAAAAGGCTGAGACGCTTTGTCTCAGCCTTTTAATTGAAGATAAAGTCTTCTTAGAAACTTTCCTCACGGCGGAAAGTTTCAGTAGATGATTAGATAATTCTAACGAATGAATTTTTTTAAGATTTTATTAGATTTGTAAAGATGTATCCTCCTAGAATCTAATGATTCTGCGTCGAATACCCTATTTTGACTTTATCCGCTACGTCCTTTGTATCTTGATTTTCCCAACCAGTAGCTCCGCTTCAATGGTGATTTCTGTGAGTTGGGTCCAGTCGATTTTTTCTTGGTCTACGTGAAATAGAAGAGGGGTCATGGCGAGGAGCGCCTGGCGTTCTTCAGGAGTTAAACTCTTGGTGAGGCTGACCGTTTCGGATGAGAGGATCTGGCAGTGGTCTTCAAAGTGCACCAAAATTTCCTGGTTGGAGTAGGACTGCTTGGTCAATTGATCTTGGGCCAACTGACGAATTTCTTTTAGATGAGAAGAGGTTGGAACGACCTTAATGATGACCCCTTCAGCCTTTAAGACACGCTTAAATTCAGCGTAATTAGCCGGGGAGAAGATGTCCAAAATGACATCCATACTCTTGGATTGAATGGGTAGATGAGCCAAGTCTCCTACAAACCAATTGACCTTCCAGCTAGCGTCACTCTTGGCAGCTAGTTGCACAGATTCCTTGGAAAGATCAAAGGCATAGAAAGTAGCCTTGGGATAGGCTTCTTGTAGTTTTCGGGAGTAATAGCCTTCTCCGCAACCGATATCTAGAATTCTGGCATCACTGGTCGGAATTTTTTGTCCGATCGCTGTTAGAATCGGCTCATAAAAACCTGCTTCCAAGATTAGCTGACGATTCTGGAAATTTTCTTTGTCATAGTCCTTCGATTGTTTGATCTGGGGAGCCAGATTGACATAGCCAAATTTCGCCAAATCAAAAGAATGGCCCTTGGGACATTTAAAACTGGTCTCCACAAGTTCTAGGCCCAGTTGACAGATGGGACAGGCAAAAGCAGTCGCTGTTTGAAATCGTTGTAATTTTGGTTTGATCGGTGTATTCATATTAGTAGTGTAACAAAAGAGCCTCTAGATAGCAACCGATGCTCTAATAGAGCACCAAACAAAATATGAGCTGACAAAAAAAGGCAAGTCACTGATGCCGATTTTAAAGGAATTGAATCAATGGGGAAAAGAATGGCTGCAATAAATTTTTTCCTCATTTTAATCTCTTCTATCTCGCCACTCATCTCTTCATTTTGACCACTTATCCCCAAAAGTCGTTTTTTAAACGGCTTTTTTGCTAGACTGGTTCTATCAAAAGGAGAGAGAACATGATATTACAAGCTAAAAACATCAGTAAACGATATGGAAATCATTTAGCCGTAAACAATATTCACTTACAGTTTGAAAAGGGAACCTTTAATGCGATTCTAGGACCAAATGGGGCGGGAAAATCAACAACGATTTCCATGTTGATTGGTTTGAAACAACCAACGCAAGGTGAAATCATCTATGAACCAGGTACTAAAATTGGTGTGGTCTTCCAGACTAGTGTCTTAGATGAGATGCTAACGGTTAGGGAAAATCTGACCATTCGTGCGAAACAGTATAAAGGCTTAAAACCCGATCGTGTGTCTGATCTCATTGGTCGGCTAGGCCTATCAGCTTTCCAAAAGCAGAAATACGGAACGCTTTCAGGTGGCCAAAAGCGTCGGGTTGACATTGCGCGTGCTCTACTACACAGTCCAGACCTTTTGTTCTTAGATGAACCAACGACAGGTTTGGATATCCAAACTCGGAAGTCTATTTGGGATTTGCTCTATCAATTGCAGAGGGAAGAGGGAATGACTGTTGTTTTGACCACGCATTATCTTGACGAGGCAGATGAAGCTGATCAGATTTATATTGTGGACCATGGGAAAGTGATTGCTCAGGGATCAGCACTAGATATTAAGAGTCAGTATGCAAAAAACATCTTGAAGATTCGTTTCAAGGAGATGCAGCAGATAGAAAGTCTTAAAAATTCAGGAATGTCAGTAGAACAACAGGGATCATTAGAATATGTTTTTCAACCCAAGAGTGAAAGGGAAGCCATTGATTACCTGGCGCAAGTTAGAGATAATCTAGCCCATTTTGAGTTTCGTCCTGGGACCATGGATGATGCCTTTATTGCACTTACAGGAAGGGAGGTTCGCTAATGCTAGCCTTACTAAAGCGAAATTTTTTATTGTACTTCAGAAATCGTTCAGGAGTTTTCTTCTCCCTGTTGGGAGCCTTGATTTCCTTTGTTCTCTATATTATTTTTCTTCAAAAAAATCTAACAGATGCTTGGGCTCAGCTCCCCAATAGTGGTCCTGTGTTAAATAATTGGTTAATGAGTGGGACGCTGGCTGTGACAGGAATTACGACAAGTCTGGCTGCCCTGACTCAGTTAGTAAAGGACCGTGAACATCAAGTAGATCAGGATCTTTATTTATCGGATCAAGGAAAGTGGCGGTTACCATTTTCGTATCTAACGAGCGCAATCATCATCTCTTTTTTCATGCAAGTCCTGATGTATGTACTGATGTGTGGCTATTTTAAAGAAGTTCCAGCACTGTCTTTATTACCTGAAGTGCTCCTTATTATGCTGTTTAGTAGCCTGCTTTCTAGCTTAGTGAATGCCATTTTTGTTCATTTTTTCCAATCCGTAGACAGTCTTGGGAAGTTTGCGACCATAGTGGGTACAGCTTCTGGTTTTTTGGTAGGGACTTATGTACCTTTAGGTGTTCTACCTGATTTTGCACAACTACTAATGAAGTGCACTCCAGCAACTTATATTGCATCACTTTATCGACAAGTACTCATGAAAGAAGCAGTGAGCGAAACCTTTAAGGGGCGAGATGATCTTCTTCGAGAATTTCAAGAAAAAATGGGCGTTCAGCTCAAATGGCAAGCGTTATTGACAAAGGAACAAACATACCTTATAGTGTTAGGTGGTATTCTTCTAGCTTTGGGGATTTGGGTTTCCTTAGCAAAAAGATCGAATAAAAGAAAGTAAGTGAGAATTGGAGTAGGAATGAAGATTCGTTTTGAGGAAAAACAGGATATCCCAGAAAACGACCCCTGTGTGGTCATTCAAGCCAAGCAATTATCCGATCAAGCACGAGAGGTGATGGACTATCTCGAACAGTTTTCGACAGTGAATCAAGTAGTGATCCCTATCAAAACAGATGATCATTTGATCATGGTGAAAATTGATGACATTATTCTAGCCGAGATTGATAAGAATCAGCTAACCATTTATACGACAGACAAAACGTTCATCGTCAGAGATACTTTGACAAATTTTCAACATCGGATTAATCGTCGTAATTTTTTACAGATATCCCGCCACGCGGTGATGAATATCGACCATTTGGAATCGCTATCGGATAGTTTTTCAGGCAATATGATGGCTAAACTGACACGCGGAGTGAAATCAAGTGTCAGTCGGAAATATGTCAAATCCTTGATGGATTATTTAGGGGTATAGGAGAAAGTGATGAAACGATTTATAGCTTATTTTGTATCTGGTATGAGGACAGGTTCCTTCTTTTATTTGTGTTTGGTGTTATTATCCCATGTCTATCCCAACATCGTCTATCCTGCTGTGAATGTACGCAACATTCTAGCGATCTTTTTAATGAGTGGAACAATGGGAGTCTTGACGTTCATTCTTGAGGAAGAAGAGTTTTTGACCTATAGTTTGCGTGTGGTCCTGCATTTAGTTGTGACAGCTACCATCTTAGCATTAACCTACTTGTTTTTTGGCTGGGGGGCAGCCTTACGGAGCCCGATTCCTTGGTTGATCTTTCTAGCAATTTACGGCCTGATCTGGCTTTATCAGATTTGGCAGCTCCATAAAAAAACTCAACGAATTAACCAAGCTTTGTTGCATCGCAGAAAAGGGAAATAGTCCCAGAAAAAAGTGTATAAGAAAACCACGAAGTTCATACCAAACTTCGTGGTTTTGCTTTCTTAATAAGTCAAAACAAAGTATTTTTTCTTACCGCGACGGATAACGGTCAATTCATTTTCTAATTTATCGCTATCGCTCAAGACATAGTCAAGGTCTTGGATGCGTTCGCCGTTGACGTAGATAGCTCCATTTTGAACATCTTCGCGGGCTTGGCGTTTAGAATTTACCACACCAGCTGTGACCAAGAGTTCAACAATGTTGAGGTTGTCTTCTGCTTGGACCTGGTAGTTTGGCACACCACGTAGGCCTTGTTTGAGTTCTTTAATAGAAAGGTTTTTGATGTTTCCTGCAAAGAGTTGTTCTGTGATGTTGAGGGCTTCCTTGTAGGCTTCTTCGCCGTGGACAAGGGTGACAACTTCACGCGCCAAGATCTTTTGAGCCAAGCGTTCATGAGGAGCGGCCTCAAACTGTTTGCGGATCTCTTCAATCTCATCAAGTGACAAGAAAGTGAAGATCTTCAAGAAGCGCACAGCATCCGCATCCATCACATTCATCCAGAATTGGTACATTTCGTATGGAGATGTTTTGTCTGCATTGAGCCAGACCGCATTGCCTTCTGATTTACCGAATTTCTTACCAGTTGCATCTGTGATCAAAGGCACAGTCATAACATGACCAGTTTTATCTGCTTTACGACGCATCAACTCAGTACCGGCTGTCATGTTTCCCCATTGGTCAGATCCACCGATTTGAAGAGTTACATTGTGTTCTTGGTTGAGGACGTAGAAGTCATAGCCTTGCATAATTTGGTAGGCAAACTCTGTGTAAGAAATCCCTGTTTCAATCCGTTTTTTAACAGATTCTTTACTCATCATAGCATTGACCGTAAAGTATTTTCCGACATCACGAAGGAAGTCAATAAAGCTAATGCTTCCGAACCAATCGTAGTTGTTGACCATTTCGGCTTTATTGTCCCCATTTTCAAAATCGAGGAAACGAGACAATTGACCTTGAATGGAGCGAACCCATTCTTGTACAGTTTCTTTTGTTTGGAGACTACGTTCAGCATCTTTGAAGGACGGATCACCAATGAGACCAGTCGCACCGCCAACGAGCGCATAAGGTTTGTGGCCTGCTAATTGAAGGCGACGGCTCGTCAAGATGGCAACCAAGTGACCAAGGTGAAGGCTGTCAGCGGTTGGATCATAACCAGTATAATAAGAAACCTGACCTTCTTCCAGTGCTTTGCGCAAGGCTTCTTCATCCGTCGTTTGAAATACCAAACCACGCTCTTTTAGCTCATCAAAAATGTGCATGTGTCTTTTCTCCTTTATAAGTTTATTCATTTCTCTATTCTACCATAAACCACGGAAATGGCAATGGTTTCCATCATTTTCTTGACCTTACTCAAAAAGATTGAGTGACGATTTCTACGCTCTTGTGATTGAAAACAAAGGGCCTAATCTGCTATAATATAGGGAACAAGGAGAAAGAATCAGTGAATCAATTAAAAGAGAAGCTGCAAGAATTTTGGACGAAGATTCAAAAATTCTTTGCAAATATGTATACAGAAACTCCGAATAAGGAAAAAAATGAGGAAAGTAGCTGGTCTGTCGGTGATATTTTTGCGACCTTTTTACGAACCCTCAAACTCTTGTGGGATGTCATGATCGCCCTGTTCGTGTGCCTCTTTTTATTTGGCGCAGGGATCGGGATTGGTTATGCGGCGAGCCTCTTTAGTAACGTCAAGGTTCCAAAGACAGAAGAATTGGTCCAGCAGGTCCGCAACGTCAGCAGTGTTTCAAAACTGACTTATTCCGATAAGAGCTTGATTGCAGAAGTGGACAGTGATTTGATCCGTACGCCAGTAGCAGGAGACGCCATTTCGGACAATGTCAAGAAGGCTGTGATCGCTACTGAGGATGAGAATTTTGAAAGCCACAAGGGGGTTGTACCTAAAGCCGTTCTTCGGGCAACACTTGGATCTGTAGCCGGCGTGGGTTCCTCAAGTGGGGGATCAACCCTGACCCAGCAGTTGATCAAACAGCAAGTCGTGGGAGACGCTCCAACCTTTACTCGTAAGGCGACAGAGATTGTCGATGCCTTGGCTTTAGAGCGGGGAATGGATAAAAATGAAATCCTAACCACCTACTTAAATGTTTCGCCTTTTGGACGAAACAATCGGGGACAAAATATTGCGGGTGTGGAAGCTGCAGCTCAAGGAATCTTTGGCGTCTCTGCCAAAGACTTGACCGTTCCACAAGCGGCCTTTATCGCTGGCTTGCCACAAAGTCCGATTGTCTACTCTCCTTATGCTGCAGACGGTAGCCTAAAGAGCAAGGAAAACCTCGAGTTAGGTTTGGCGCGTGCCAAAGACGTTTTGTTCAATATGTACCGGACGGGAGCCTTGTCGAAAAAAGACTACGAGACCTATGTTCAGTACGACTTGACCAAAGACTTCATGGCTCCAGATGGCATCGAGAAAACACCGCATGACTACCTCTACTTCCAAGCCATGGAAGAAGCAAAAGAGGCCATGTATGATTACTTGATCAAGCGAGACAATGTCACCAAGCAAGACTTGAAAAATAATGAAACCGTCAAGGCTTACCAAGAATTAGCTGAGAGCGAGTTGCGCGAAGGTGGCTACACCATTCAAACCACGATTAACAAACCGGTTCACAATGCGATGCAGGCCGCGGTAGCGAATTTTGGAAGCGTCTTGGATGATGGGACGGGTCTAGTAGAAGTCGGCAATGTCCTCATGGACAATCGTACGGGTGCCGTTTTAGGATTTATCGGTGGACGGAATTTTGACGGCAACCAAAACAACCATGCTTTTGATACAGAGCGTTCCCCAGGGTCTACTATCAAACCTCTGTTGGCCTATGGGATTGCCATCGACCAAGGCTTGATGGGAAGCAATAGCATCCTTTCTAACTACCCGACTAATTTCTCAAGTGGTGAGCCAATCATGCACGTGGATAGCCGAGGGACAGCCATGATGGATCTCCGTGAGGCCCTCAATACCTCATGGAATATTCCAGCTTACTGGACTTACCGGACCCTTCGTGAAAAGGGTGTGGATGTCCCATCCTACATGAAGAAAATGGGCTATGATATCCCTGAATATGGCATTGAGAGTCTGCCAATGGGGGGAGGAATTGAGGTCACTGTTGCCCAACATACCAATGGTTTCCAAACCATTGCTAACAATGGGAACTACCTCAAACGCTACATGGTAGAGCAAATCATTGATCGAGATGGGGATGTAGTATACAAGCACGAGGCAGATCCTGTTCGTGTTTACTCTCCAGCGACGGCAACGATTATGCAGGATCTCTTGCGCGGGGTTATTACGTCTGGTGCTACAACGACCTTTAAGTCACGGATTAGCCAAGTCAATCCAACGCTGGCAGGTGCTGACTGGATTGGAAAAACCGGTACCACTAACTCAAATGGGGATATGTGGCTCATGCTGTCCACCCCTAATGTTTCTTTAGGAGGTTGGATTGGCCATGACAACAATGCTTCCATGCAGACCTTGACTGGATACAACAACAATGCCCAATACATGGCGCAGTTGGCGAATGCGATCTACCAAGCAGATCCAAGTCTCTTCGGAATTCAGGATAAATTCACTCTCGATAAGAGTGTGATCCGTTCTGAAGTGCTCAAATCGACGGGTGAAAGACCGGGTCGCGTCAATGTCAATGGCCGGGATATCGATGTGAGCGGTCAAACGGTGACGAGTCTTTGGGCCAAAAACGGAGCGCCAACTACTCAATACCACTTTGCCATCGGGGGATCGGATAGCGATTATCAAAGTGCTTGGGCGGCCATTCTCGGTAATAGCAGTGGAAATCAGTCGAATAATAAGAACAATTCGACAACCAATAGTTCATCAAGCAATAGTTCAAATCGAAACAGCTCAAATCGTGGCAATCGACGCTAGTCTGATCCAGTAGAAAACCTAGAGAAAGCCTTGATTTTTGGAGCAAAAAACGGTATAATAGTGATAACTAATTTGTCGTGTGCTTTATTTGAAATATTGTCCAAATAAGAGCTTACAGCAGTTAAATCTTACTTGAATAAGTCGATTTAGCTGCTCTTTTTGTGCCTATTTTTCAGAAAAATCCTAGTTTGTTACACAAATTTAATTTTTCTAAAAATTACAAAAAGCGACGAATGAGGTGAAGAGACAGCTCTTCACGTGATGCAAATCACACAATTGTAGTTAAAACCGGATAGGTGGTGAAAGTCATTTTACCAAGCTATCCTAGTATGGAAAAAGGAGCTAAAAACTTTGGCAGGACATGACGTTCAATACGGGAAACATCGGACCCGTCGTAGTTTTTCAAGAATCAAAGAGGTTCTTGATTTACCAAACTTGATTGAAATCCAGACAGACTCATTCAAAGATTTCTTGGATCATGGCTTGAAGGAAGTATTTGAAGATGTGCTTCCCATCTCAAACTTCACGGATACAATGGAATTGGAATTTGTGGGTTATGAAATCCGCGAACCTAAGTATTCGCTTGAAGAAGCGCGCATCCACGATGCCAGCTACTCAGCACCAATCTTTGTGACCTTCCGTTTGGTCAACAAAGAAACAGGTGAAATCAAGACCCAAGAAGTTTTCTTTGGTGATTTCCCAATCATGACTGAAATGGGAACTTTCATCATCAATGGTGGAGAACGGATTATCGTATCTCAGTTGGTCCGCTCACCAGGTGTCTACTTCAATGATAAGGTGGACAAGAATGGTAAGGTTGGTTATGGATCAACTGTTATCCCTAACCGTGGGGCTTGGTTAGAGCTTGAAACTGACTCAAAAGACATTGCTTACACACGTATCGACCGCACACGTAAGATTCCATTTACAACTCTTGTGCGTGCTCTTGGATTCTCTGGAGATGATGAAATCATCGATATCTTTGGGGACAGCGAATTGGTTCGCAATACCATTGAAAAAGATATCCACAAAAATCCAATGGATTCACGGACAGATGAAGCCCTCAAAGAAATCTACGAGCGTCTTCGTCCAGGTGAACCAAAAACAGCGGAAAGCTCACGTAGCTTGTTGGTAGCTCGTTTCTTTGATCCACGTCGTTATGACTTGGCACCAGTTGGTCGCTACAAGATCAACAAGAAACTCAATATCAAGAATCGCTTGTTGAACCAAACAATCGCAGAACCATTGGTAGATGCTGAAACAGGGGAAATCCTTGTAGAAGCTGGTACTGTCATGACGCGCGATGTGATCGACAGCATCTCAGAACAATTGGATAACGGTTTGAACAAAATCACCTACATTCCAAATGATGCTGCTGTTTTGACAGAGCCAGTAGAATTGCAAAAATTCAAAGTTGTCGCTCCGACAGATCCAGACCGTGTTGTCACCATCATCGGAAATGCTAACCCATCTGACAAAGTACGGATTGTGACTCCAGCTGACATCTTGGCAGAAATGAGCTATTTCTTGAACCTTGCAGAAGGTATTGGCCGCGTGGATGATATCGACCACCTTGGAAACCGTCGGATTCGTGCCGTTGGTGAATTGCTTGCCAACCAAGTGCGTCTTGGACTTTCACGGATGGAACGAAACGTTCGCGAACGGATGTCTGTACAAGATAACGATGTCTTGACACCACAACAAATCATCAACATCCGCCCAGTAACTGCAGCAATTAAAGAATTCTTTGGTTCTTCCCAATTGTCACAGTTCATGGACCAACACAACCCGCTTTCTGAGTTGTCTCACAAACGTCGTTTGTCTGCCTTAGGGCCTGGTGGTTTGACACGTGACCGTGCCGGATATGAAGTGCGTGACGTGCACTATACCCACTATGGTCGTATGTGTCCAATTGAAACACCTGAAGGACCAAACATCGGTTTGATCAACAACTTGTCATCTTATGGACACTTGAACAAATATGGTTTCATCCAAACGCCATACCGTAAAGTGGACCGTGAAAAAGGTGTGGTGACCAACGAAATCGTTTGGTTGACAGCCGATGAAGAAGATGAGTACATCGTCGCTCAGGCCAACTCTAAGTTGAACGAAAAAGGTGGCTTTGCTGAGCCGATCGTTATGGGACGTCATCGTGGTAACAACCAAGAGTTCCCATCTGATCAAGTCGACTACATGGACGTATCTCCAAAACAAGTAGTTGCCGTTGCGACAGCATGTATTCCTTTCTTGGAAAACGATGACTCCAACCGTGCCCTCATGGGTGCCAACATGCAACGTCAGGCTGTTCCATTGATTGATCCAAAAGCCCCTTATGTGGGTACTGGTATGGAATACCAAGCAGCCCATGATTCAGGAGCTGCAGTCATTGCTCAACATGATGGTAAAGTTACCTATGCAGATGCGGACAAGGTAGAAGTTCGTCGGGAAGATGGATCTCTTGATGTTTACCATATCCAAAAATTCCGTCGTTCAAACTCAGGTACCGCCTACAACCAACGTACTCTGGTTAAAGTTGGTGAAACCGTTGAAAAAGGTGACTTTATCGCTGACGGTCCATCGATGGAAAAAGGGGAAATGGCCCTTGGTCAAAACCCAATCGTCGCTTACATGACTTGGGAAGGGTATAACTTCGAGGATGCTGTTATCATGAGCGAACGCTTGGTGAAAGAAGATGTCTACACATCTGTTCACTTGGAAGAATTCGAATCAGAAACACGCGATACCAAGTTAGGCCCTGAAGAAATTACCCGTGAAATTCCGAACGTCGGTGAAGATGCTCTTCGTGACTTGGATGAAACAGGTATTATCCGTATTGGTGCTGAGGTTAAAGAAGGCGATATCCTTGTCGGTAAGGTAACACCGAAAGGTGAAAAAGACCTTTCTGCTGAAGAACGTCTCCTTCACGCTATCTTTGGGGATAAATCTCGTGAAGTGCGTGATACATCACTCCGTGTACCTCACGGTGGAGATGGAGTCGTTCGCGATGTTAAGATCTTTACCCGTGCAAACGGTGATGAATTACAATCGGGTGTCAACATGTTGGTTCGTGTTTACATTGCACAAAAACGTAAGATCCGCGTCGGAGATAAGATGGCCGGTCGTCACGGAAACAAAGGGGTTGTGTCTCGTATTGTTCCAGTTGAAGATATGCCTTACCTTCCAGACGGTACACCAGTTGATATCATGTTGAACCCTCTTGGGGTGCCATCACGTATGAATATCGGTCAGGTTATGGAACTTCACCTTGGTATGGCAGCTCGTAACTTGGGTATTCACATTGCAACACCAGTCTTTGATGGAGCAAGCTCAGAAGACCTCTGGGATACTGTGAAAGAAGCTGGTATGGATAGCGATGCCAAGACCATTCTTTACGATGGACGTACTGGTGAACCGTTTGACAACCGTGTCTCTGTCGGTGTCATGTACATGATCAAGCTTCACCACATGGTTGATGATAAACTCCATGCCCGTTCAGTCGGACCATACTCAATGGTTACCCAACAACCACTCGGAGGGAAAGCTCAGTTTGGTGGACAACGTTTCGGGGAAATGGAAGTGTGGGCCCTTGAGGCTTATGGTGCATCAAATGTCCTTCAAGAAATCTTGACTTACAAGTCAGATGATGTCAACGGACGTCTGAAAGCCTATGAAGCGATTACCAAAGGTAAACCAATTCCAAAACCAGGTGTACCAGAATCCTTCCGCGTTCTTGTCAAAGAATTGCAATCACTTGGTCTTGACATGCGTGTCTTGGATGAAGATGATCAAGAAGTGGAACTTCGTGACCTTGATGAAGGCGAAGACGATGATGTGATTCATGTGGATGACCTTGAAAAAGCACGTGAAAAAGCAGCAAAGGAAGCAAAAGCAGCCTTTGATGCCGAAGAATCAGAAAAATAATCAGTAAAAATGATTGTCCTGTGAGCAACCAATGCTTCTAGCAGGATGATTCGATAACAAGATACAGACACAAGGAGGTGGCAGAAAGTTTCCTTTCTTCCTCCACCTAAGCTGTATCCAAATAAAACAAGTATGAAAACAAGGAAAGGTAAGAAATAGTGGTTGATGTAAATCGTTTTAAAAGTATGCAAATCACCCTAGCTTCTCCAAGCAAGGTCCGTTCATGGTCTTATGGAGAGGTCAAGAAACCTGAAACAATCAACTACCGTACATTGAAACCAGAACGCGAAGGTCTCTTTGATGAAGTCATCTTTGGACCTACAAAAGACTGGGAATGTGCGTGTGGGAAATACAAACGAATCCGTTACAAAGGGATCGTTTGTGACCGCTGTGGGGTTGAAGTAACACGTGCGAAAGTTCGTCGTGAACGCATGGGGCATATCGAGTTGAAAGCACCTGTATCACACATCTGGTACTTCAAAGGAATCCCTTCTCGTATGGGATTGACCTTGGATATGAGTCCTCGTGCCCTTGAAGAAGTCATCTACTTCGCAGCTTATGTGGTGATCGATCCAAAAGATACTCCACTTGAGCACAAATCCATCATGACGGAACGTGAATACCGTGAACGCTTGCGTGAATACGGACCAGGTTCCTTTGTAGCTAAGATGGGGGCAGAAGCCATCCAAGACCTCTTGAAACAAGTGGATTTGGAAGCTGAAATTGCTCTCTTGAAAGAAGAATTGAAGACTGCAACTGGTCAAAAACGTGTGAAGGCTGTGCGTCGTTTGGATGTCTTGGACGCCTTCTACAAATCTGGCAACAAGCCAGAATGGATGGTCCTCAACATCCTTCCCGTTATTCCACCAGATCTTCGTCCGATGGTCCAATTGGATGGTGGCCGTTTTGCTGCCTCTGACTTGAATGACCTTTATCGCCGGGTAATTAACCGGAACAACCGTTTGGCTCGTTTGTTAGAATTGAATGCCCCTGGTATCATCGTGCAAAACGAAAAACGGATGCTCCAAGAAGCGGTTGACGCTTTGATCGACAACGGTCGTCGTGGTCGTCCAATCACAGGACCAGGTAGCCGTCCACTGAAATCATTGAGCCACATGCTCAAAGGGAAACAAGGACGCTTCCGTCAAAACTTGCTCGGTAAACGGGTGGACTTCTCAGGACGTTCCGTTATCGCCGTTGGTCCAACTCTGAAAATGTACCAATGTGGTGTGCCACGTGAAATGGCCATCGAGCTCTTCAAACCATTTGTCATGCGTGAAATCGTTGCACGCGATATCGTACAAAATGTTAAAGCTGCAAAACGCTTGGTCGAACGCGGAGATGAACGTATCTGGGATATCTTGGAAGAAGTGATCAAAGAACACCCAGTTCTCTTGAACCGCGCACCGACCCTTCACCGTTTGGGGATCCAAGCCTTTGAACCTGTCTTGATTGACGGGAAAGCCCTCCGCTTGCACCCCCTTGTCTGTGAAGCCTACAATGCCGACTTCGATGGAGACCAAATGGCCATCCACGTACCGCTTTCAGAAGAAGCTCAAGCAGAAGCTCGTATCTTGATGTTGGCTGCTGAGCACATCTTGAATCCAAAAGACGGTAAACCAGTTGTTACGCCATCTCAGGATATGGTATTGGGGAACTACTACCTCACGATGGAAGAAGCTGGTCGTGAAGGTGAAGGAATGGTCTTTAAAGACCGTGATGAAGCCGTGATGGCCCTTCGCAATGGCTATGTTCACTTGCATACACGTGTCGGAATTGCGACGGATAGCTTGAACAAACCTTGGACAGAAGCACAACAACACAAGATTCTCTTGACAACTGTTGGTAAGATTCTCTTTAACGATATCATGCCTGCAGAGCTTCCATACCTTCAAGAGCCTAATAATGCCAACTTGACAGAAGGTGTTCCAGCTAAGTATTTCTTGGAGCCTGGTCAAGATGTCAAATCAGCGATTGAGAAATTGGAATTAAACGTTCCATTCAAGAAGAAAAATCTTGGAAATATCATCGCCGAAATCTTCAAACGTTTCCGTACAACTGAAACGTCTGCTTTCTTGGACCGTTTGAAAGACTTAGGTTACCATCATTCAACCCTTGCTGGTTTGACAGTGGGGATTGCCGATATTCCGGTCGTTGAAGACAAGGCAGAAATCATTGAAGAATCTCACAAACGTGTGGAACAAATCACCAAACAATTCCGTCGTGGTTTGATCACAGATGATGAACGCTACAATGCCGTTACAGCTGAATGGCGTGCAGCCCGTGAGAAGTTGGAAAAACGCTTGGTGGATAACCAAGATCCGAAGAACCCAATCGTTATGATGATGGACTCTGGAGCCCGTGGTAACATTTCAAACTTCTCGCAACTTGCCGGTATGCGTGGTTTGATGGCCGCTCCAAATGGACGGATCATGGAATTGCCAATCCTGTCAAACTTCCGCGAAGGTTTGTCAGTACTCGAAATGTTCTTCTCAACTCACGGTGCCCGTAAAGGGATGACCGATACGGCCTTGAAGACAGCCGACTCAGGTTACTTGACTCGTCGTTTGGTTGACGTGGCCCAAGACGTCATTATCCGTGAAGATGACTGTGGAACAGACCGTGGACTTGTGATCCGTGCCATTACTGATGGTAAGGAAATGATCGAGCCACTCGAAGAACGCTTGACTGGTCGTTATACCAAGAAATCTGTTAAACATCCTGAAACAGGTGAAGTTATCGTTGGTCCAGATACCTTGATTTCAGAAGACCTAGCACGTGAAATTGTTAATGCTGGTGTGGAAGAAGTCACTATCCGCTCTGTCTTTACATGTAACACTCGCCATGGTGTCTGCCGTCACTGTTATGGTATCAACTTGGCAACTGGTGATGCGGTTGAAGTGGGTGAAGCAGTCGGAACCATCGCTGCCCAATCTATCGGGGAACCTGGTACACAGTTGACCATGCGTACCTTCCACACGGGTGGGGTTGCCTCAAATACCGATATCACGCAAGGTCTTCCTCGTGTCCAAGAAATCTTTGAAGCCCGCAATCCAAAAGGGGAAGCGGTCATCACTGAGGTCAAAGGGGAAGTCACAGCCATTGAAGAAGATGCTTCTACACGGACCAAGAAAGTCTTTGTTAGCGGAGCAACTGGTGAGGGTGAATACGTTGTCCCTTACACTGCTCGTATGAAAGTCGAAGTAGGAGATCAAGTCTCTCGTGGTGCGGCTCTGACAGAAGGGTCTATCCAACCAAAACGTCTCCTTGCCGTTCGTGATGTCTTGTCTGTTGAAACTTACCTTCTTGCGGAAGTACAAAAGGTATACCGTAGCCAAGGGGTAGAAATCGGCGACAAACACATCGAGGTAATGGTGCGTCAAATGATCCGTAAAGTACGTGTCATGGATCCAGGAGATACAGACCTTCTCATGGGTACGCTTATGGACATTACAGACTTTACAGATGCTAATAAGGATGTCCTTATCTCTGGTGGAGTTCCTGCGACTGCTCGTCCAGTCCTTATGGGAATCACCAAAGCCTCTCTTGAAACCAACAGTTTCTTGTCTGCGGCTTCCTTCCAGGAAACAACTCGTGTTCTTACAGACGCAGCGATCCGTGGTAAGAAAGACCATCTCCTTGGACTGAAGGAAAATGTTATCATTGGTAAGATTATTCCTGCAGGTACAGGTATGGCTCGTTACCGTAACTTGGAACCACAAGCGATTAATGAAGTTGAAATTATCGAAGAAGTGCCATTAACAGATGGAACAGTTGATGAAGTTCAAACAGCTGAAGTCGTAGAAGAATAAGAAAATTAGTCGGAACTACAAGTTCCGGCTTTTTTTTGAAAAAATTATAAAAATTTATTATTTGAAAAATAATTGTATAATTATTGAATTATTTTTTTACCAAAAATATTAGCCCGTAAAAAGCAATGTCTTATTTGCTTACAATTAGTGATAAAATGGATATGTATTCTAAACTTCAAAATAATAAAATGACTAACTATTAGTAATTTCTTTATAAAACCCAAAATCGGTTTGACAATTCAAGTCATTGGCGGTAGAATGAAAAAAGATGTACACAAATTAAAAAAATGTCGAATTACATGCATGTCGACGGGGGAAGTTTATGGGAAAATTGAAAATTATGGTTGTGTTTGGGACGCGACCGGAGGCCATTAAAATGGCCCCTTTGGTGTTGGAGTTGCAAAAACAAAAGGAGGTTATTGAGACCATTACGGTGGTCACTGCCCAGCATCGTCAAATGCTGGACCAAGTCTTAGAAACCTTTAACATCGTACCTGATTACGATTTGGATATTATGGGGAAAAACCAGACCTTATTGGACATTACTTCTAAAATCCTGAATCAATTAGATCCAGTTATCAAAAAAGAAAAGCCGGATATGGTGCTCGTCCATGGAGATACGACTACTACCTTTGCAGCGAGTCTGGTTGCCTTTTACAATCAAGTCCGCATTGGTCACGTCGAAGCTGGTTTGAGAACCTTTGATAAATATTCTCCATATCCAGAAGAGATGAACCGTCAAATGACGGATGATTTAGCGGATCTGTATTTTGCGCCAACGGGCGAAAGTAAGGCCAATCTCTTAAAAGAAAATCATCCGGAATCCTCTATTGTGGTGACAGGAAATACTGCCATCGATGCACTGAAACTCACGGTTCAAGAGGATTATCACCACGAAGTGTTAGATCAATTAGATCCAGCTAAAAAAGTCATCCTGGTCACCATGCATCGAAGAGAAAATCAAGGCCAACCCATGCGAGCGGTCTTTGGGGCTCTGAGAGAAATGGTGGATCAAGAACCGACTATTGAAGTGGTTTACCCAGTGCATCTTAGTCCAGCGGTCCAAGAGGCAGCAAACGATCTATTAGGAGATCATGATCGGATCCACCTCATTGAGCCTCTAGATGTACTAGATTTCCACAACTTAGCTTCGAGAAGTTACTTTATCATGTCGGATTCAGGTGGGGTGCAAGAGGAGGCGCCATCATTAGGAAAACCGGTATTGGTATTACGCGATACAACGGAACGCCCAGAAGGGGTCAAAGCGGGAACTTTGAAATTAGTTGGAACGGATCCTGCCGTCGTCAAAACGACGATGACAGAGCTCTTAACCAACGAAAGCCTGTATCTTCAAATGGCAAATGCCCGAAATCCTTATGGGGATGGAAGAGCTTCTGAGCGAATCGTACAAGCCATTAAACATTACTTTGGCCAGGGAGAGGCTGCCGAAGAATTTCATGAGGGAGAGAAAGAATAAATGAAAAAAACGGAAAAGTTAAGTAGATGGTTGCTGATTTTGATTGTTTTCGAAGTACTTCTTTTACTTTACTGCTTGTTTTTTGCAAGAGAGATTCTGATTGAGGAAGGATTGTTCTTTGTTTTAGGATTATTTTCTGCTATTGTTTTATCGGATTTATTGTTGACATGGACCATCCTGTTGTCATTTGCCCTTGGGATTGTCTTTTTGGTGGCGGGTGTTGTCTATATCCCATTTCATCAAGCCTTGCTCTTGCTCTTTAGTTTTCCAATCTTGATTGGAATCTTGACCCGAATTCGCTATCACCTCTTTAAAGAGATTGCAAAAGTGAAGGATCAAGAGCCAGAAGCTTACGCAGATTATCGCAACCGCATCGCTTCTTATGGCGGACAAACCAATGATACAATTCAGGCCTTACTCATTCACTGGTCGCACGAGGAATTGTTCTTCCAATTGCAACCGAGAGAGTACAATCGGACCTTGAACCAAATCAACTATTTGTTAACGCATCATCTGAAGCCAAATGAAAGCTTGTATTATGTATCAGACGGTAATTTCTTGATCTTATCTTCTGATAGCGAGCGGGATCTGAAGAGCGATTATATGACGGTCTTAAAACCACAGTTGGAAAGTCTGGTGTTCCAAGGAGAAGATGGGGTTCAGGGCATCCAATTTCAGTCAGGATTTCTTGTAGTGGATCAATCCAATCGAACCAAATACCATCGCTATAAAGAAATGATTCGTTACTTAAAACGTCAACTTGAAACAGATATTATTGTGGAATATTAGGAGGAAAACATGTCTCTTACAAATATATTTTTTAATATAGCTGTAGGCATCAGTGTATTTTTTGCCTTGTGCTTTATTGTATTATTTGTAGCTTATACGGTGATTTACCACCGTGTCAATAAAAATTTTAAGGCGGTGGACCATGATTAGTCAAATTGTGATGATTATTGCCTTGATTTCGATTTGGTTATCCTTAGCCTGGGGCTTAGTAATCCTCTTTTCAGCCGTTCATTTTTGGTTTAAACACAGTGATTTTCGTGTTAATACGGATCCGCTCCCTTATTATCCAAAAGTAACGATCGTCGTACCCGCCCATAATGAGGATGTGGTCATTGCACAAACAGCCAAAGCGATCCTTGATATGAACTACCCACATGATCGTGTTGAATTACTGCTCTTTGCGGATAATTGTTCCGATCGCACCTATGAAGAGTGTTTGGCGGTTAAAGCATTGCCAGAGTATGCAGGACGGGATTTGACCATTATCAATCGAAGTGGAACAGGTGGGAAAGCCGGTGTGCTAAATGACGCTTTGGCGATGGCGACTGGAGACTATATCTGCGTCTATGATGCAGATGCCATGCCTGAAAAGAATGCTCTTTATTTCCTTGTGAAAGAAGTCCTCAAAGATCCAGAACGTCATGTGGCTTCTTTCGGCCGCAATAAAACGCGGAATGCCAATCAAAACTTCTTGACCCGCTGTATCAACCAAGAGATTGTTGTCACCCAACGGGTCCACCATGTGGGCATGTGGCATCTCTTTAAGATTGGACGGATTCCAGGAACTAACTTCATTATTCAAACCGAATTTGTAAAGAGTATCGGAGGATGGAAAAACGGTGCCTTGACTGAGGATACGGATATTTCTTTCAAGATTATGCAAAGTGGGAAGTTGATTGCGCTAGCCTATAATTCAGAAGCCTTCCAACAAGAGCCAGAGACTCTGAAGAGTTACTATATGCAACGGAAACGTTGGGCCAAAGGGAATTATGAAGTGGTTCTTTCCAACTTCAAGCATTTATTTGGTAAGGGAAATTGGCGCGTGAAGTTAGAAGTGACCAACTATTCCTGTGTCTTCTTCTGGTTTAATGCGGCCATCGTCTTATCGGACTTGATCTTTTTTGCCAATATTCTGGCTATGTGTATCCATACAGTGGTGCCAGGTGTGCAAATTCCATTTGCCTTTGATTCTGAAAATATCTACATTGCGCAATTGATGCTCTTCAATTGGATCTTGATGATTGGGCTTTACCTGCTTCAGATTAATGTGGCTCTTGCCTCACAATTTGGTCAAGCCACTACCAAGCAAATTTGGTTGGCCTTGGCTGCCTATTTCACCTATTCTCAACTGTTTATCATTGTGTCGATTGATGCCATCTCTTCGATTGTGATGGATAAACTATTGCACCGGAAAGAAACCAAATGGGTTAAAACAAAACGATTCGCAGGATAGGAGAGATTATGAATACGAAAAAGATGAGATATGTATGGTTTCTAGTCATCCTTTGCATTTTCTGTTTGACCTTGTTTTTAGCGAGAACGAGAAGTAAAGTGGAGATGCGAAATCGAATTTATCATCAGTGGAATGAGCATTTTGTTGTTTCAAAAGGGAAAGAATCCTATGTTCGAACCACCAATGATAGCAATCAAACAGTAGTGTTATCCGAGGCGCAAAGTTATGGAATGCTCATTACTGTTGCAGCTGCCGAAAAAGGACAAGCCCAACAAGCAGACTTTGACCGACTCTATCACTATTATCTAAATCATCGCTTAGAAGGTACCCAATTGATGTCTTGGAAACAAACCATCAGCAATGGAAAAGCAAAGGATGAGGATCATAACGCCACAGATGGGGATCTCTACATCGCCTATGCTCTTCTAAAAGCTGCTCAGCAATGGCCAAAGCAAGCCAAAGACTACCAGGCTCAAGCCAAAGCGATTTTAGAAGATATTCTCGCACACAACTACAATGAAGAAACTGGTGTGTTAACGGTGGGGAATTGGGCCAATCAGGATTCGGAGTTTTATCATTTGATGCGGACGTCTGATACACTGCCAGCGCAATTCCAGATCTTTTATGAAGTGACAAAAGATTCGAAGTGGTTGGATATCAAAGAAAAGATGTTGCAGCAACTCCAAACGATCAGCTCCCAAACAAAAACAGGTTTACTACCTGATTTCATCTGGGTAGATGAGCAAGGAACGCGCGTAGCGGATCCAAAGACGATTGAATCCAAGTATGATGGTGCCTACTCGTATAACGCTTGTCGCCTTCCATACAACCTTGTTCAAAGTAAGGATAAAACCAGTCAAAAATTGGTGAAAAAGATGCTTAACTTTTTCAAGAGTCAAAGAAACCTGTATGCAGGTTATGATTTGAAAGGGAAGGCCCTGAACAATCATCAGGCAGCAAGTTTTTTGGCACCGATTGTCTATGCCTCTGAACATGAAAAAGGCTATTTGAAGTTGGTGCAACAGAACAAGTATATCTTTACACAAGATCTACCTCTAAATAACTATTACGATGCAACCATGACAACTATGATTGCACTTGAATTGTTCTAAATACTTGAGAAAAGAGAGTTCCCCAAGATGGCTCGCCATTTTGTTGGGACTCTCTTCTTTTGATTCTCGAAAAAAGGACCCAATAGCAATTAGGCAGTCTATTTTTGAAAAATAATGGTGAAAATAGCCTGAAAACTACCTGAAAAATCATGCTCTGAGCAGAAAACTTTTATTCTCAAAGGATTTTCTATATAATAGAGGGTACAAAGGATGGAAGAGTTTATGTATCGAGTGATTGAAATGTACGGGGACTGTGAACCCTGGTGGTTTTTAGAAGGTTGGGAAGATGATATCGTGAGTAGTCGGAAGTTTGAAGACTATTACCAGGCTTTGAAATACTACAAGCAGAAGTGGTTGGAGTTAAATGAGCACTTTCCAAGTTATAAGAGTCGGAGTGACCTCATGACGATCTTTTGGGATACCAAGGAGCAAGAGTGGTGTGAGGACTGCAGTGAAGATGTGCAGTTTTTCCATTCGATTGTCCTCCTAGAAGACGAGCATAAGATCCCTAAAAGCAAGCTCCGCCCAGGCTACGAAAAGGAAAGAGGCAGTCGCAAACACCGTTCTTGTCAATATACACTCGATTCAAAAAAGGGGACGACCCTGTCATAAGAGAAATGCGGAAGATTTTTTAGAGCGATCTAGAAAGTCTTCTTTTTTTGTCTTCTTTTTCGAATAGTATAAGTGAGAGGAGGAACTATGGTTCAAGAAATTGCAAAAAAATTGATCCGCATGGGAAAGAAGGAAGAGGCTCAGGATCTCTACTTCATTCCTCGGAAGGAGGAGTACCAGGTTTTTATGAGGGTGGGAGACGAGAGGCGCTTTGTGCAGTCCTTCCCTTTTGAGGAGATGACGGCTATTATCAGCCACTTTAAGTTCGTGGCAGGGATGAATGTGGGAGAAAAAAGGCGCAGCCAGCTAGGATCGTGTGATTACCCTTTGGAGAATGGAGTGGTTTCGATTCGCTTGTCAACGGTGGGGGATTATCGTGGCTATGAAAGCTTGGTTATTCGGCTCTTGCATGATGAGGAGCGAGAATTACGGTTTTGGTTTGATCAGTTGCCAGACTTGAAGAAGAAATTGGCTGGTCGTGGCCTCTATCTCTTTGCAGGTCCTGTTGGTTCGGGAAAGACCACTCTCATGCATGCGTTGGCGCAAGAGCGCTTTGCGGACCAGCAAGTCATGTCTATTGAAGACCCTGTCGAGATCAAGCAGGACAATATGCTTCAACTTCAGCTGAATGACCAGATCGGCATGACCTATGACAACCTGATCAAACTCTCCTTACGCCATCGGCCGGACCTTCTCATTATTGGAGAAATCCGAGATAGGGAAACAGCTCGTGCGGTCGTACGAGCTAGTTTGACAGGAGTCACCGTCTTCTCTACTATTCATGCCAAGAGCGTTCGAGGTGTTTATGAGAGGCTCTTAGAACTTGGAGTGAGTGAGGAAGAGCTCAAGATTGTTTTACAAGGTATTTGCTACCAACGATTAATTGCAGGAGGAGGTGTGGTCGATTTTGCGACGGAAAACTACCAAGAGCACTCAGCCAGCCGCTGGAACCAACAAATGGATCTCTTGGCTCAATCGGGATATATCCAGCTGGCTCAGGCCCAAGCCGAAAAAATTATCTACCGCTAAACAAAAGCAAATCATTGAATTGTTTTTGAATCTTTATTCGAGTGGTTTTCATCTGTCGGAGATCGTTGATTTTCTGGATCGCTCTCACCTAGTGGAGAGTCGTTTGGTTTCCCAGATGCGAGAGGATCTCTCGCGGGGCCGGAGTTTTTCAGAGATGATGGCGGGGATCGGTTTTTCAGATGCGGTGACGACACAGCTGTCTCTCGCTGAGCTCCATGGCAATCTTACATTGAGCTTGGAGAAAATCAGTGCTTACCTAGAAAACATGCGCAAGGTCAAGAAAAAGCTGATTGAGGTGAGCACCTATCCTCTTATCTTACTTGGGTTTTTAGTTCTGATTATGCTAGGCTTGCGCAATTACTTGCTTCCTCAAATGGATGCTCAAAATATTGGGACGCAATTGATCAATTCCTTCCCCCAACTCTTTTTGGCCTTAGGAGCGGGACTGGTGACCTTCTTCTTACTCGGCTTTCTCTATTATCGAAAGTCAGGCAAGATCAAGGTTTTTAGAACCTTGGCTCATCTGCCTTTCGGGAAAGGCATGATTCAAGCTTATTTGACAGCCTATTATGCCAGAGAATGGGGCAATCTGATTGGGCAAGGATTGGAGTTGTCTCAGATTTTTTCCATGATGCAGGAGCAAAAATCCCAGCTTTTTCAAGAAATTGGAAGGGACTTAGCTCTTTCTTTAGATCGTGGCCAGTCCTTCTCAGAGACGGTCAGGGGGTATCCTTTTTTCAAAAAAGAATTGCCCCTTATGATTGAATATGGTGAAGTCAAATCAAGGCTCGGAAGTGAGCTAGAGATCTACGCTGAAAAAACATGGGAAGATTTCTTTCGTCGGGTTCACAAGGCCATGAATGTGATACAACCCTTGGTGTTTGTCTTTGTGGCTCTTGTGATTGTCTTACTCTATGCAGCCATGTTGCTGCCGATTTATCAAAATATGGAGGTTCATTTATGAAAACATTAAAAACCTATAAGGTTAAAGCCTTTACACTTATTGAAATGTTGGTGGTCTTATTGATCATCAGTGTGCTCTTATTACTCTTTGTGCCGAATTTGACCAAGCAAAAAGACTCCGTGAAAGAGACAGGAAATGCAGCGGTTGTGAAGGTGGTCGAAAGCCAGGCTGAATTGTATGAGCTCAATCATACCAATGACCAAGCCACTCTATCAAAGCTGATTGCTGATGGAAATATTACTAATAAACAAGCAGAATCCTACCGTGCTTATTATGCGAAAAATAGTGGAGAAACTCGTGCGGTTGCAGATTAAGGCCTTCACCTTGGTGGAGACCCTTCTGACCTTGATGATCGTCAGTTTTATCTATCTGGGCTTATCGGGATCGATCAAGACGAGCTTTCAGCAGGTGGAAGAAAAAGTATTTTTTGCAGAGTTTGAACATCTCTATCAAGAAAGCCAGAAAATAGCGCTGGCAAGGCAAACGGAATTGGATGTTGAAGTGACTGCAAGGAAGATTCAAACGCCTTACCAGACGGTGGAGATTCCTGATTCTGTCATTTTGCAAGATCCTAAAACTATTCGTTTAGACCGAGCAGGTGGCAATTCATCCCTGGCCAATGTTCACTTTCAGACACAGAGAGGAGTGGTGACCTATCAACTGTCGCTTGGAAATGGGAAAATTAAAAAAAGCATCCGTTCCCGCTAGTATTCTCATAGAATCTTTGGTAGCCTTGGGTTTATTTGCCATGATTACGACCTTATTGTTAGGGGAGATCCGGCGTTCGCGTAGGGAGCGACTAGCGGATTTCAAAGAGGTAGAGGTCTTATCTGTCGCTCAAATGGCACTTCAGACAGGGCAAAATCATCTGGAGGCCAATGGTATTCAAGTTCAAGTCGAAAAAGATGCCGATCAACTCACGGTCTATCATCAAGGAAAGGTGGTACTGCATGTGGAATAAAGGTAAGGTCAAGGCCTTTACCCTGCTCGAAGCCTTGGTCGCTCTCTTGGTCCTTAGTGGGGGTGTGTTGGTCTTTCAAGGCTTGACTAAGCTCCTGCATGCTGAATTGGACTACCAAGCACACCAAAAGCAGGAGGAATGGATACTTTTTCAGCAACAATTGCAGGTGGAATTGGACCGGAGTCATTTTGAAAAAGTAGCGGACAATCATATCTACTTGGTTCAGGATCAAAAACCAATTGCTATTGGCCAATCTAAAGGAGATGATATCCGAAAAACAGATGATAAGGGCAGAGGCTATCAGCCTATGATTTCAGGGGTTCGCTCTAGCCAAATTTGGCAGGAGGGAGAGCTCCTTCATCTGCGGTTGAATTTTGAAGAAGGTCTAGAAAGGGAGTATGTCTACCATGTGGTACCAGCGATACAAAATGAAAAAAGTTAAGGCTGGTGTCTTGCTTTACGCTCTCTTGATGGCAGCGATTTTTAGTCTCTTGCTTCAGTTTTACCTGCATCGTCAGGTTGCGGAAAGACGGATCTTAAAGACGAGTCAAGATCGTCTACGGGCCTATGCTTTGGTGCAATTGGCTCTTGAAAAGAGAAAGAGTGATGAGAAGACATCAGAGATTCATTTAAAGTCTGGAGTTGTTCAGCTACAGCAGGACACTGGTTTTCTTCATGCTCAGGCTAAGATGAATGGCGAAAGCTATGAGTTTGTCCTTCCTGTAAGGGAAGAAAAGGAAAACAAGAAGAGTCAAAAAGAAAAGAAGAAGACACAGAAAGATAAGGAGAAGGCAGAGACCGAAACGCCTTCTGAAGAGACGCCAAACGAGACCAAGGAACCATCAGAAAATAGCGAAAAAGACTAATTTTTGGTATGATAGGGTGCGGAGGAAATCATGAATTTCGAAAAAATTGAACAAGCCTATACCTATCTATTAGAAAACACTCAAAGTATTCAAAATGAATTGTCGACCAACTTTTATGACGCCTTGATTGAACAAAATGCCATGTATTTGGATGGCAAGACAGATCTAGACATTGTTAAAAACAATAGCAAAAAATTAAAAGAACTAGGTTTGAGTAAGGAAGAATGGCGCAGAGCCT
Organism: Streptococcus parasanguinis; assembly: GCA_032572035.1. Classification (GTDB taxonomy): domain Bacteria; phylum Bacillota; class Bacilli; order Lactobacillales; family Streptococcaceae; genus Streptococcus; species Streptococcus parasanguinis_AB. The sequence continues at coordinate 9,146 of JAWGXY010000002.1, read as the reverse complement.
ACCAATTCCTTTTTATGAAAGCTGCTCAGACAGAGCCTTTACAAGCGAATCACCAGTTCACACCAGATGCGATTGGTTTTATCATTACATTTTTGATCGATCAGTTGGCTAAAAGCGACCAACTGGATGTCTTAGAAGTGGGAAGTGGAACCGGAAATCTCGCTGAGACTATTGTCAACAATAGCCGTCTCACGATTGATTACTTAGGATTGGAAGTAGATGATCTCTTGATTGATCTATCTGCTAGTATCGCAGATGTGATGGAGTCTAGCGTTGTCTTTGCACAAGGCGACGCGGTGCGTCCGCAAGTGTTAAAAGAAAGTGACTTGATCGTTAGCGACTTACCGATTGGTTATTATCCAGATGATGCGATTGCACAGCGCTATCAGGTGGCGAGCTCCGAAGGCCATACCTATGCTCATCACCTTATGATGGAACAGGCTCTGAAATACCTGAAACCTCAAGGAGTAGCCATCTTTTTAGCTCCAAACAACCTCTTGACGAGCTCTCAGAGTGATCTGTTGAAAGCTTGGCTAACAGACAAGGCTCAACTCCTTGCCATGCTGACCTTGCCAGAATCTCTTTTTTCAAATCCGGCATATGCTAAGACGATTTTCGTCCTACGAAAACAAGAAGAAGAGTCTGTTCAGCCCTTTGTCTATCCGTTTACCGATCTCCAGGATCAAGACCAGGTGGTTCACTTTATGGAAAGTTTCCAAAACTGGTTAAAGGATAGTGAAATTTGATCAAAGATCTGATATAATAGAGGAAGTGAAAACGCTTAATGAGGTGAATATATGTCGAAAACAATTTCTATTAATGCAGGAAGCTCTAGTTTGAAATGGCAATTGTACCAAATGCCAGAGGAAACTGTTCTTGCAAAAGGGTTGATTGAACGGATCGGTTTGAAGGATTCTATTTCAACCGTTAAATTTGATGGACGCTCTGAAAAACAAGTATTAGATATCCAGGACCATACACAAGCTGTAAAAATTTTGTTGGATGATTTGATTCGCTTTGATATTATCAAATCCTACGATGAGATTACAGGTGTGGGCCACCGCGTCGTTGCTGGTGGAGAATACTTCAAGGATTCTGCCTTGGTAGATGACGAAGTCCTTCGAAAAGTAGAAGAATTGTCTTTGTTAGCACCTCTTCATAATCCTGCAAATGCAGCTGGAATTCGTGCCTTTAGAGAGATTTGTCCAAATATTACCAGTGTTGTGGTATTTGATACTTCTTTCCATACAACCATGCCGGAAAAAGCTTATCGTTACCCTCTTCCAACTAAATATTACACAGAAAATAAGGTCCGTAAGTACGGCGCTCATGGAACCAGTCATCAGTATGTAGCTGGTGAAGCTGCTAAACTTCTTGGAAAACCATTAGAAGAATTGAAATTGATCACCTGCCACGTTGGAAATGGTGTATCTGTTACAGCGGTTGACAAGGGAATCTCTGTCGATACCTCAATGGGCTTCACACCTCTAGGTGGTGTCATGATGGGAACCCGTACAGGGGATCTCGATCCAGCGATTATTCCTTACTTGATGGAACATACAGAGGATTTCAATAAGCCTGAAGATATTAGCCGTATCCTTAATCGTGAATCAGGTCTTCTGGGTGTTTCTGGATCTTCTAGTGACATGCGGGATATTCATACAGCGATGCACAATGGAGACGAAAAAGCCAAATTGGCTTACGATATCTTTATCGATCGTTTGCAAAAATACATCGGTCAATACTTGGCTGTCTTGAATGGTGCAGATGCCATCATCTTTACAGCAGGAATCGGTGAAAATGCAGTAAACGTTCGTTCTTCTATTATCAATGGAATCAGCTGGTTTGGCTGCAAGGTCGACCCTGAAAAGAACGTCTTTGGAGTTGTCGGAGATATTTCCACAGATGATTCTCGTGTGAAGGTATTGGTGATTCCAACTGATGAAGAGTTGGTGATTGCGCGTGACGTTGAACGTTTCAAAAATCAGTAAACTGAAATAATGTGAGAAGGCTAGAGGCGAAAGCCCCAGTCTTCTTATTTTATACAAGAAAGAGGTTGTCCATTGAAAAATATACAGTCTTTTGTTCGAAAGCACCCATTATGTAAGAATGCCCTCTGGCTCCTTCTTTTTGTGCCCTTATTCTTCCTCTCACAATTTCCCCTCATCACTATGGTTTATTCCCTTCAAGAAGGAATGGATGCAAGGTGGGTCACTATCCTCACTCTCTTGGTGACAGTGGCGGTGCTCTTTATTTTTTATAGGGTCATCAAGATGAGCCCTCTGGAGAACTTAGATGTTCGGGTTATTACCTGGCCGGCTCTGGGGAGAAATTTTCTTTTTCTTCTCTTGTTGATGGCTAATAATCTGCTCGCCTATCCCTTGTTGAAACAAGAGGCAGGTGGTACAACAGCAAACCAAGCGGCTCTGAATGAGCTGCAATCTCATGCTCCTTTTCTTGCTATGGGAATGGTCGTGATCCTTGTCGCTCCGATTCTAGAAGAGCTGCTTTGTCGGGCCATCATCCCTCGTTTGATCTTTCGAGGAGCAGAACCGATCGGTTACTTAGCCGGTGCTCTCTTTTTTACTTATTTGCATGGACCGAGCGCCTTGGGGGAATGGGTAGCCTACGGAGGTATGTCTTTGATCTTAACTTGGGTGGCTTATCGCTACCAGCGGATCGAGTACAGCATTTGCCTTCATATGACCTTGAATGCGCTAGCTTATTATTATCCTGCTGTATTCCTCCTTTGTTTATTGCCGGTATCGAGAGTTTTCTTCCATGATAAATTATGATAAAATGGTAGGTACCAATGAGTTTTGATGCAGAACCATCCTACAGAAGGTCAGATAAAATCAGAAATCCGTATGGAGAGTAGACTCAGGGGTTTAGAACACTTGTTCTAGCCTCTTTTGTTCGCAAGCATGCTGTAGGAAGGGAATCGAAGGAGAACGAAAATGATTGATAATAAATGGCTGAGTGGCCAAGGGACCCTTCTTTGTGGGATCTTAAATGTCACTCCGGATTCATTTTCTGATGGCGGTAAGTATACGAGTGTGGATGCAGCCGTGCAGCAGGCGAGAAAACTGATCCAAGAAGGAGCTCAGATCCTCGATATCGGAGGAGAATCAACCAGACCAGGAAGTCATTATGTGGAAATCCAAGAAGAAATTGACCGCGTGGTTCCAGTGATCGAAGCTATTCGGCAAGAAAGTGATGTCTTGATTTCAGTGGATACCTGGAAGTCCCAGGTGGCAGCCGCAGCGCTTGAAGCTGGAGCTGATATTGTCAATGATATTACTGGTTTTCTTGGAGATCCTAAGATGGCTGCTGTGGTTGCGGAGCATGAAGCGAGCACAGTTCTCATGTTTAATCCAGTGATGGCAAGACCGCATCATCCAAGTTCCACTATCTTTCCAAGTTTTGGTTTTGAGCCAGTCTTTTCAGATCAAGAACTTCAACAGATGGCTCAAGAACCGATTCAAGACTTGATGTGGACCTTCTTTGACCGCTCGCTTGCGGTAGCGAAAGCAGCCGGTGTCCAGACGGAACGGATCATGCTGGATCCTGGGATCGGATTTGGTTTGACCAAGCGAGAGAACTTACTCTTATTACAAGAGCTCGGGACGATTCACCAAAAGGGGCATCCGATCTTTCTAGGGGTCTCCCGCAAACGCTTTGTGGTCAATATTATTGAGGAAGCTGGATTTGAGACAGATCCTGCAACGGAGACTGGTTTTTTGAATCGGGACCTGGCTTCGAGCCATTTGACGAGTATTGCAGCCAGTCAAGGAGTCGAAGTGGTGCGGGTGCATGATATTCCCCTTCACAAGATGGCAGCCAGTCTGGGCCAAGCTATTTTCCAAGCCCAAGAGGCAGCAGATACCAATTTAAAACAATACAAGTAAATGAAGACAAAAGAACATCAGTTGGATCTTCGTTGGCTAGAAGCCTATCGTTCCCAAGATCCACATTTTGGCTTGGAGCGCATGGAAGCTCTCTTGGCTTTGAGAGGAAATCCTCACCTAGACTGTCGGGTCATTCATGTTGCGGGGACCAATGGCAAAGGCTCTACCATTGCTACCTTGTCCCAACTCTTGAGGCAGGCAGGTTTACGCGTTGGAGTCTTTACCTCTCCTTATCTGATCCATTACAATGACCAAATCACCATTAATGGCGAAGCCATTTCGGATCAAGACCTGCAAACCTACCTGGATAGTTACCAGCAACTCCTGGAAGCTGAACAATCAAGGGCTGTTTTTCAAGGGTTGACTGAATTTGAAGTGATGACGGCCATCGCCTATGATTATTTTGCTCACGAGGAGCTGGATTATGTGATCATGGAAGTCGGTATGGGGGGACGACTAGACAGTACCAATGTCTGTCAGCCTGTTCTGACTGCGATTACTTCGATTGGCTTGGATCATGTTGCCCTTCTTGGGCCAGATCTGGCTTCCATCGCCCGTGAAAAGGCTGGTATCATTAAGCCAGGAATTCCTCTGGTTCTAGGGAAATTAGAAGCAGAAGCCAGCCAAGTCATTGAAGGTATTGCGATTCAGAAGCAGGCACCGATAACAGCCTATGACAGAGATTACCAAGTTGAGCTAGAGGCCTCTTGTTTATCGGGCCAATCCTTTTCTTATCACAGTTCCAAAAGAGAAACAGCCTCTTATCAAGTAGCGCTCTTAGGTCATCACCAGGCCAGAAATGCAGCTCTTGCGATCAGTATCTGTGATGTACTTTTTGAAAGAGAAGGGCATGAACTCTTGTCAAGAGAGTTAGTGGATGAGGCCTTGCATCAAGTCGTCTGGCCTGGCCGGATGGAAGTGGTATCGCAAAATCCCATGATCTTGCTAGATGGGGCCCATAACCCCCATGCCGTTGCGCCCTTGATCGCAAGTCTTCGGGAACTGTTCCCAAGTCAAAAAAAGACCATTCTTTTTACCTGCATCCGGACCAAAGCATTAGAAGAGATGCTCATTCAGTGGCAGGAACTGGAAAATAGTCGCTTGATCCTCACGAGCTTTGAAGATCCAAGAGCCTATTCTCAAGAAGAGATAAGAGCTGCTGCGAAAAACCATCAGCTTGAGGAAGTTAACTGGCAAGAGTTTCTACAAAACTGGCAAGCTGAAGGCGATGAGCTCCTCATTGTAACGGGGTCGCTCTACTTCCTTAGTCAGGTACGACCTTATTTATTAAAAACAGAAAAATCCAACTAGGAGATGATATGGATACAAAGAAAATTGAAGAAGCAGTGAAAATGATCATCGAGGCAGTCGGTGAAGATGAGAACCGTGAGGGACTTCAGGAAACGCCGACCCGCATTGCCAAGATGTACCAAGAAATCTTTGCAGGACTAGGGCAGACAGCAGAAGAGCACCTGTCTAAATCATTTGAAATCATTGATAACAATATGGTGGTCGAGAAGGATATCTTCTTCCATTCCATGTGTGAGCATCACTTTTTGCCGTTTTATGGAAAAGTGCACATTGCCTACATTCCAAATGGCCGTGTGGCTGGGCTTTCAAAACTGGCTCGTACGGTCGAAGTTTATGCTAAAAAACCACAGATTCAGGAACGTTTGACGGTAGAAATCGCAGATGCCTTGATGGAATATCTTGGAGCGCAAGGTGCCCTTGTCTGGGTAGAAGCAGAACATATGTGTATGAACATGCGGGGTGTCCGTAAACCTGGGACTGCTACAGTGACAACTGCTGCGCGTGGATTGCTTGCGACAGATAAAGACTTGAAAAATGAAGCCTATAAACTCATGGGCCACTAATGGCTGGCTATAAGAGGTGAAGAGAGTGGATCAATTACGGATCAAGGACTTAGAGGTATACGCCTATCATGGTGTTTTTCCAGCAGAAAAAGAATTGGGACAACGCTTTGTCCTAGACCTATGGGTGGATTATGAAATGACCCGTGCTGCCCGCACAGGTGATTTGGAAGCTTCGATCCATTACGGGATCTTAGCGGAACAATTGACCGAGTGGATGCAGGCAGAAAAAATCGATCTGATTGAAACGGTGGCCTTTCAGTTGGTTCAAAAGATTTTCGAAAGTTATGCCTTCGTAGAAAAAGTTCGCCTGGAGTTGAAAAAACCTTGGGCTCCTGTTCCCTTGCCATTAGAGACTTGTTCTGTGACAATCGAACGGGAGAAAAAACGGGCCTTTATTGGGCTTGGGACCAATATGGGAGATAAACAACTGCAACTAGAGACGGCGCTAGAAAAAATCAAGGATCGAGGCATTCATCTTCTTCAGACATCTACAAGGATTGAAACAGAACCTTGGGGAGGAGTGGAGCAGGACACCTTTTTGAATCAGGTGGCAGAGGTTGAAACTTGGATGACCCCAGAGGATTTACTAGGGACCTTACTGGCCATTGAGCAGGAAATGGGACGTGTTCGTGAGGTCAAGTGGGGGCCACGTGTGATTGATCTAGATCTGCTCTACATGGAGGACACCATTTGTTACAGTCCGAGCTTGATCTTACCGCATCCTTATGTGGCAGAACGTGCCTTTGTCCTAGAATCTTTGAATGAAATTGCTCCTCATTTTGTGGACCCTGTTCAAAGAAAGCCCATTCGCCAATTATGGGAGGCTGTCAAATAGTTTCTCTTCTTTGCATTATAAAAAAACAATCCCTCGAGCAGGGATTGTTTTTGTTTGTCTTAATTTATTTACGATACAAGCGATCGTATTGGTAGACAGGGTCCATAGTGACGTTGATACCGAGCTTGCGAAGGACATTCTTGTCTTCGTCTGTTAGCATCACGGTTGAGTGGGCTTCACTGCCTTTCAACTTGCCTAATTCTTGCATAGCAAGCTTAGCGTCTTCATTGGTCATAGCTGTAATGGCCAGGGCAATGAGGATTTCGTTCGAGTGAAGACGAGGATTGCGGCTACCCAAATGATTGATCTTCAAGCCTTGGATAGGTTGGACGTATTCTGGCTCGATTAATTTGGTTTCTTTATCAATATGCGCCAATTTCTTGATCGCATTGATTAAGAGGGCTGCGGTTGGGCCAAAGAGATCGGAGGTTTTTCCGGTTACCATCTCGCCGTTTGGCAATTCAAGGGCCAAGGCTGGCTCCCCTGTTTCTTCTTCTTTTTGGCGGGCAAGCACGGTCACTTTCCGATCATTTGGAGTAATCCCCAAATCATTCATCAAGAGCTCGATCTTCTTGACAGCTCCTTCACCGACACGCTCTGCTTTGACATCTAAGATGGTTTGGTAGTAGCGACGGATAATTTCTTGTTGGGAAGCTTCAATCGCAGCGTCATTGTCCACAATGGCAAAGCCAACCATGTTGACGCCCATGTCTGTTGGAGAAGCATAAGGTGAGGTTCCTAGGATGCGTTCCAACATGCGCTTCAAGACAGGGAAGATTTCAATATCGCGGTTGTAGTTGACCGTTGTTTCCCCGTAGGTTTGGAGGTGGAAGGGATCGATCATATTGACATCGTCTAGATCGGCAGTCGCTGCTTCATAAGCCAAGTTGACTGGGTGGTGCAAAGGAAGATTCCAAACTGGGAAGGTTTCAAACTTAGCATAACCAGATTTGATCCCATTTAATTGGTCATGGTACATATTGGACATACAAGTTGCGAGCTTACCAGAACCAGGTCCAGGAGCTGTCACAACGACCAAATTGCGGCTAGTCTTGATGTAGTCATTTTTCCCCATCCCCTCAGGAGAGATGATATGGTCCATATCGGTCGGATAGCCCTTGATCGGATAGTGGAGATAAGAGGCGATCCCGCTCTTATCCAGTTGCTTGCGAAAGGCGTCTGCTGCAGCTTGTCCAGCATATTGGGTGATCACGACAGAGCCCACAAAGATCCCTAATTCATTGAATTTGTCGATCAAACGTAGCACTTCTTGGTCATAAGAAATTCCTAGGTCTCCACGGGCTTTTGAGTGCTCAATGTTGTTGGCGTTGATGGCAATGACAATTTCCACCTGGTCACGCAATTCTTGGAGCAGCTTGATCTTATTGTCTGGTTCGTATCCAGGGAGGACACGAGCAGCGTGGAAGTCTTCTAACATCTTACCACCAAATTCAAGGTAGAGCTTGCCATCGAATTGATTGATCCGCTCAATAATGTGGTCACGTTGCAAGTTCAAATACTTTTCAGAACTAAAAGCTTGTTTTTTCATGTAAAACTCCTGTATATAAGGGAAGGGTTTGCCACACGAATCCAAGGATGAGTGTTCCGTTCCCTACATTTCATTCTTTCATATTATATCAGAAAACAGATGGAAGATAAAATATTCTAAGATACTTTCCTAAGGGGAGTGTGGATGCCAAAGGGCTTAATGGTGACTCACGCTGGAAAGTTTCAAAGAGAACCTTGTTTTCCCTCTAAAAAAGCCCCTTACGGGGCTTCAGATCGATGTTGCTTAATAGTGTTTGATCAAATCAACTGTAGAGCGATCCAATTTCTTAACCAATGCTTGTAAGAAGGCTTGCGCTTGCAAGAAATCATCCATGGCATAGAGGGTTTGGTGAGAGTGAATGTAACGGGCACAGACACCGATGGTGGTAGATGGCACTCCACCATTCTTCAAGTGTGCGGCACCGGCGTCGGTTCCACCCTTACCACAGTAATATTGGAATTTGATGCCCACTTCTTCAGCAGTAGTGAGCAAGAAATCTTTCATATTTGGTAGCATGATGTGACCTGGATCATAGAAGCGAAGCAGTGTTCCTTCCCCAATCGCACCTTGGTCTCCAAAGACATCGGCCGCTGGCGAACAGTCTACAGCAAGGAAGATTTCAGGATCAAATTTAGTGGTTGAAGTGTGGGCACCACGAAGTCCTACTTCTTCTTGAACGTTAGCCCCTACATAGAGTTCGTTGTTTAAAGCTTGTCCAGAAAGGCTCTTAGCCAATTCGCTGACCATCAAGACGCCGTAGCGGTTATCCCATGCTTTGGAGATGACGTTTTTACCATTAGCAGTGAGAATCGCAGAGCTATCTGGGACCAAGGTATCTCCAGGACGAACCCCATAGCTTTCAGCTTCGGCTTTAGAGCTAAAGCCTGCATCAAAGACGATGTCACTAATGGCAAGTACGGTTGGTCCACCTGTTCCACGTGTCAAATGAGGAGGAACAGATCCTGAAATAGCAGGGTATT
>JAWGXY010000001.1:0-54565 GCA_032572035.1 Streptococcus parasanguinis | reverse complement strand
TGCCAAATCTGGTAGGGAAACTGATAAAAAGTTAAAAGATTATCCGTATTCTCCAGACTTTCCATGACTTTCCTATACTTTGGTTTCCATTCGGCGATAAAGTTCTCTAAAATTTGCACTGCCATTTCTAAATTTTCAGCACGATAAATCGTTTTAAATTGCTCCAGAATAACCGTTCTATCTGCTCGTTTCACTTTACTAGCTAGATTTCGACTAATATGAATTAAGCAACGTTGTTGTTTAGCTAATGGGTAAGCCTGATTGATAATCTCTTCAAGCCCCTTGAAGCCATCGGTCACTACAAGAGAAACCTGTTGGATTCCTTGGTTTTGAAGCTTGTCTAACAGGGTGGACCAAGAAGCATTGTTTTCTTGAGGCAACTGTGCATAGCATATCTCTATGCGACTAAAGTCGCTAGAGCTATCCTAATTGCGCACCGCCAGTTCTCATAGAAAAAAACACCTTGCAAGATGCAAAGTGTTTTCGTTTGTATTCTGCTGTCCAGCAACGAATTAACGTTTAGAGAACTGGCTAGCTTTACGAGCCTTTTTCAAGCCTGTTTTCTAGTATTTTTATATCTATTGGCAGATTATCCGACTTATCCCCATCAACATCTGACTCTAACTCAACCTCTGAAGAAATCCTAATATTGCGTACTTTGATATATTCGATATTATTGTTACCTACTAGATCCCCTTTTTAATAAATCTGGGATAGCCGATAATTTAGAAATGATGGATGAATCCTTTAAAATCAAGATATTTCCATATTCATCTGTATTTTCATCAAATAGTTTTTTGTCTGCATAGTAATTGGATAGAAGAACTAAGACCTGAGTAGCTTCACCTTCATAATTGCCATTTTTGCTTTCAAAAGGTAATAATTGCTTGTTCATAGCTTGGCGAATCAGTTGCACCAGCCAAATTAATTGTCTTGACCGACGAATAAAGCGACTTCTTTCAAGGATTCGACCATAAGGAAACAGTTGGCAGATTCTATAAAAGTGTCGATGTGATTCGGCACGCTCATCAGACTCGCTACACAGAGCTGGTACATAATATCTGCTATAATTTTCTGGAAGATTTGGTCAAGCGGTCTTTTAGCCGTGTGACAGGCATACAGGAAAAACACTATTTATTTACTTTTTGCACGGGAGGCTTTAAGATGTTGCTGGACGCCTTTCTTGATAATCACTCAGAGTCGCCAGAGTGTCTGGGCTGGGATATGGCAAAGATATACCGCTGCCTGAAACTGTTCTTTGACGCTGATAAACGCGACATATCAATTAAAATGTCGCACTAAAATGATTGAAAAGTGATTGAAACTGTATTATAATGAACGTATATATTTAGAAAAGAGGTACTAACTATGGAAAACCTAGTAGTTTCAGTCTTTAACACTGAAAGCGAAGCTTATCAGTCCTTTGCGGATTTGAAGGCTTTCCGCCAAACTCAGACGACCAAGGTTGCTCAAATCGCCTTGGTCAAAAATGAAAACGGTCACATCGTTGAAAAAGAACGCTATGACTTTGAAGATTCAACGACGGATGCAACCCTAGAAGGTGGCTTGCTCGGTGCAGTTATCGGGCTTTTGGGTGGTCCTATCGGCGTCTTGTTTGGTTATGGTATTGGCAGCCTCTATGGTTTGGCTGCTGGTGATACCGTTGATACGGCAGAAGCTGGCTTGATTGACGTTGTGTCTCAAAAATTGATCGACGGCGAAACAGCCGTTGTCGCCTTGGTGCAAGAAAACAACGAAGCAGTCATCGATGCTTACTTCACCAAGTACGACACCCAAATCGTGCGTTGGGATGTAGCAACCGTCGTAGCCGAAATCGAAGCAGCTCTGCAAGTCCAAGAAGACCTCTACAACCAGGCACGTGCACAAATGAAGGCTGAACGTAAAGCCGAACGCAAGGCTAAACTTGAAGAATTCAAGGCAAATGTCAAAGCAAAATTTGACAAATTGAAAGCCTAACGTCTAAGCGTCTCATAAATTTAAATGTGACTGAGACGCCATTTAAAATTTATGTGCGTCGGATTCTCACAGTTAAATAATTGCGTTGACAAAGCCGTTACAGCCGTTCTTCCATTCTTTGAAAAGAATGTTTAATAGACAAGAAATCTGGACTAGTATTGGTCTGGATTTTTTTGTGAATATAGAGGTCATAGCTTTTTGACTATGCTTCGTTATAATTAGAAAAATTTTAAGTTTTATCAAGATGAAATCAGTCAGACGAAGACATCCCGAATTAGCACCAGCATCACCACACAAACTAAGACATACTGGTGCTACTCTTGCTAAACAAGCAGGTGTTTCTCTTGAAGCCTTCTCAGAAGCTCTTACTCATAGTGATAAAGAGATTACAAAAACTTACGTTAATATCAAAGATAAAGTCAATCAGACTGTAGGTGATATTGCTTTTCGTAGTTTAAAAAATTGATGGGGTGAATATGGGGTGAATTTTGGGGTGAACTTTGATTTTTTGAAACAAAAAAGACATCCAAGAAATAATTCTTGAATGTCTGTAAACGTTGATATAATCGTATTGATTAACGTTTTGAGAATTGTGATGCTTTACGAGCTTTCTTAAGACCTGGTTTCTTACGTTCAACTTTACGTGAGTCACGTGTAAGAAGTCCTGCGCGTTTCAATGAATCGCGGAAGTCTGGGTCTACTTGAAGAAGGGCACGAGCGATACCGTGACGGATAGCTCCTGCTTGACCAGCGTATCCACCACCTACAACGTTAACGAAAACGTCGTATGAACCTGCAGTTGAAGTAACTGCGAATGGTTGGTTGATTACAAGACGAAGGTCAGCGTGTGGGATGTACTCTTCAACATCTTTTTTGTTAACAGTGATTTTACCAGTTCCTGGAACAAGGCGAACGCGTGCAACAGCGTTTTTACGACGTCCAGTACCTGCATATTGTGCTTGTGACATACTTTATTGTTCCTTTCCTTAGATAAGTCCTGAAATATCAAGAACTTCTGGTTGTTGTGCAGCGTGAGTGTGCTCAGCTCCAACGAATACTTTCAATTTCATACCTTGAGCGCGGCCAAGAGTATTGTGTGGAAGCATACCTTTAACTGATTTCTCGATCAAACGTACTGCATTTTTAGAACGAAGTTCACCAGCAGAGATTGATTTCAATCCACCTGGGTGGTTTGAGTGAGTGTAGTAGATCTTATCAGTTGCTTTTTTACCAGTCAATTTAACTTTTTCAGCATTGATAACGATTACGAAGTCACCTGTATCAGTGTGAGGTGTGAATGTTGGTTTGTTTTTTCCGCGAAGCACGCTAGCAACAACTGCTGAAAGGCGTCCAAGAGGTACATCAGTTGCGTCAACAACGTACCATTTGCGTTCTACTTGGCCTGGTTTAGCCATGAATGTAGTTTTGTTCATGATTTCTCCTATATGAATGTCGTTTTTGTTTACAGGGCGGATGTTCCGGTCCGCAAGTTATTTGAAAGGTTCCGGGGCCTTACAAATGGGGTAAACAATACCGCCTACTATTGTATCAAAATTCTAAGATAAAAGTCAACCGATTTGGAAAATTATTTGCGATTTTCTTTTCCAATGACAAATCCGATCAAGGAATTCGGGCCGACGTGGGCTGAAATAACCGGTCCAAGAGGCATCACGAGAACTTCATCGATGCCTTCAAGCGCAAGCATTTCTTGCTTCAGTGCTTCGGCTCCTTCTAGATCGTTGGTATAAGATACCAAGGCTGTGCTTTCACCGATATCTGCTTTGATCAGCTCCAGTAATTCCCGGACAGCTTTTTTGCGTCCCCGAACCTTGCTAATAGGGACTAATTTCCCTTCCGCATCTATCCAGAGAATGGGTTTGATGCTGGCCAAACTTCCCATGATCGCGGCACTTTTTGAGAGACGGCCGCCACGCATGAGGTGGTAGAGGTCATCAACTAGGAAATAAGTCCGCAGTTTTGGCGCTAGGTCCATGATTTCTTCTTTGGCTTCTGCTAATGAACGACCTGCATCACGCGCAGCTACTGCTCGCATGACCAGATAACCCTCTCCAATCCCAGCAGCCTTCTGATCGACAATCTCGATCACGGCTTCCGGGTAGTCTTCTAAAACCAGGTCTCGTGCCATGACTGCACTCTGATAGGTCCCAGATAAGACTGATGAAAAGGCCACATAAAGCAGATCTTTTCCTTCTTTGGCAAATTGTTTAAAGGTTTCCTGAAATTGGCCCACATTGACCTGACTGGTTGTCGGTTTGGCCCCATTTTTCATGGCTTCTAAAAGCTCCGGGCTGGTCAATTGAGCTTGGCCTACTGTCTGGTAAACCGTCCCATCTAACTCAATGGTCAAGCCAAGAATGGTCACCTGATGTTCCTTGGCCCAGTTTTGGTCTAAATCTGCGGTCGAATCGGTTAAAATAGCAAATGTCATTACTTGTCTCCCATCATTTCTTGTAATTGTCGCAATACTTCGTGATCGAGCGGTCGCATGGGTGGTTTTTGATCGTTAACCACTCGCTGCGCTTGATTGAGGTTTCCTTTGACGACTGCGACCCGTTTTTCTAACTCTCTGGCAGATACCCGAAGAGCTCCTTGAGCAAAGACGGTCCATTGCTCATTTAAGTCACTGGTCGCTACTGATACTTGGTGGAGGGGCGTGTTAAGCTCTGCCGCCAAGCGCTCGATATAGTCATCTGCCGTCTCATCCTCACCGGTAAAGACCACCTGAACATTGAACTCCTCATAGGTCTGCCGCACTCCTGGCATATACTGGGCATCAAAGACACAGATGACTTCGATTCCTTCAAAGCTAGCATAGTGGCTCAGTTTTTGCAGGAGGATATTGCGGGCTGCATCGAGCTCACTTTTTTGAAAGAGCTGGCGGGTCTCCTGCCAAAAGGCAATCATATTATAGCCGTCAACCAATAAGATTTTTCGTTTCATATCATTGCCTTTCTAGGATTATAGTCGATTGCGAAAGACCTCATACATAAGGATGGCTGCTGCCACACTGGCATTGAGGCTTTGCACATGACCATTCATGGGAATGGTGATCATCTCATCGACTTGTTTTTTGATATTGGCTGAGATCCCTTTTCCTTCATTGCCAATGATCAAGGCTAACTTGCCAGCCGTATTCCACTGATGAGATGGCGTGCCGTTCATGTCGGTTCCAAAGATCCAGAAGCCCTCTTCCTTTAGCTTGTCTAAGGTTTGGCTAAGATTGGTCACACGCGCAATGGGAATGTGTTCCACTGCTCCGGTAGAAGTTTTTGACACCACTGGGGTCACCCCAACCGCTCGGTGCTTAGGAATGATGACTCCTGAGACATTGGTCGCATCAGCTGTCCGCAAGATAGATCCAAGATTGTGCGGATCTGTTAAGCCATCGAGAATCAATAAAAGCGGGTTCTCTTCTTGGGCTGTCTGTTTCAGAATCGCTGCCAAGTCGGTGTAAGCAAAGGCTGCCACTCGAAGAACAAAGCCTTGGTGAACAGCTCCTTCTGTCATTTCCTGCAGGGTTTTCTTTGGCGTCCAAGAAATCGACACTTTTTTCTCAGCTGCTAAGGCCTTGATCTTGTCGACATTTTTTCCTCGGAGATCTTCTTGAATATATAATTTATTGCCTGTATTGGCTTGTAAAGCCTCGGTGACTGCGTGAACACCGTATACGATATCGTTATTTTCCATAGAACTAGTATACCACAAGAAAGGAGGTTGAGGCCAATTCATGATATAATGAAATCAAATCTATCTTAATGAAGGAACCGAACTAGAAAGGAAGCCATGCCTCTTTTTCAACGAACCATCAAGCTCACCTTGGCCACCTGTTTAGCAGCTGCCCTTGCTTATGCTCTGGGCTTGACCTATGCCATCTCAGCTGGCGTCATTGCCATCTTGAGTATCTCTGATACGCGTCGCAGTACGATCAAGCAAGCCTATCAGCGTTTTATGTCGACTTTGCTGGCCCTTGTGATCGGAAGTCTCGCTTTTTCCTTTTTTGGCTTCAACCTTTGGGCACTGGGAGTCTTTATCGCTCTCTATGTTCCATGCGCCTTTCTAATGGGCTGGCAGATCGGCATCACCCCTAGTACGGTCCTCGTCACCCATCTCTTGATTGAGCAGTCTACTTCCTGGGGGCTCTTGCTCAATGAACTTGCCCTCTTTTTAATAGGAACCAGCTTTGCCTTACTAGCCAATCTCTATATGCCCTCTCACCAGGCAGCGATCGATCACTATCATGATGTTGTCGAAGACCAACTAAAGAAGATTCTTGCCCGTTTTGCGGAATTACTTGGTAAAGGGGATGGTCGCAACGATGCCCGCTTGATCAAGGAATTGGATAGTATCCTAAAGGACGCTTTAAATCTGGTCTATCTGGATCATTCCAACCACCTTTTTCACCAAACCAACTACCACATTCACTACTTCGAAATGCGCAAGCGCCAAAACGATATCCTGCGGGATATGGCAGAAAACGTCAACCGCTGTCAGTTAGCAGCGAGTGAAAGTATGATCTTGGCTCAACTTTTTAAGAAGACTGCGCAACAGTTAAGTCAGGAAAATCCTGCCCAAAATCTTCTAGATGATATTACTCAGTATTTGGCGATCTTCCGCGAACGGCCCTTGCCCAAGACCCGGGAAGAATTTGAAACACGCGCCACCTTGCTCCAATTGTTAAGAGATTTAGAAACCTTCATTCAGGTCAAGGTTGATTTTTACCAACAATTTCATCAGGAGACAGAATAGACAGAGAAGCCCTTGCGAAATGCAAAGGCTTCTTTATTGCGGGAAATGTTGAAAACGCTTTCCTAAAATGGTATACTGGAGTAGGAAAATAACTTTTTAAGGAGGGTCTTCTATATGAAGTCTTCGTATAAGAAACATTTGTACACTACGACACTCAGCCTCTCAGCTGCTGTCTTGCTTTCTGTCATCGGTCATGGCCAAGTATCAGCCGATAGCTTAGAAGCGCCTCAAACAGAGCCAAGTACGGTCCTTGAAGCGGCACCCGCTACTGAGCAAGCTGTGACAGCTGAGACTGCCAGTCCTGCTACAGCTGAAAAAGGAGACACCGCAGCCCCTGCCACTTCTGCAGAAGCAACAGCGACTTCTGATGTGGCTTCTACTACAGAAGTTGCGCCAACCGCTAGTCCAAGCACTACCCGTGCGACAACGACCGCTGACCAAGCGACACGATTGGCTGATAGCACCATTTATCTCTCTGAAAAGAGTACGATTGATGACAAAGTCCAAGAAAAAGCTCAAGCTGCTGGCAAGATCAACTGGACCTTAGACAATAAGCCTCTCTCTGAGTGGAAAACTTGGGATATGGAGACAGGAACACTAAGCAAGGATCCATTCCTTACCATCACAGAGACCGCAAACGGAAATGATCTGGATCTCCACATCGACGTGCAGGATCTCTTTGGTGAAGATCTTAGCCTTCGGAGCCCAAATAATATCCGCCGGACTTATCGCAACTACATCGGCAATCATGAGCTGGTCGGAACCAATGCAGACTTGGGTGTGACCATCAATAAAACTCTTGTTTTTCGACCTTACCAAGACTACCATACACATGAAGAGATGCTAGCTGCTATCGAAAAATCCAAGGAAGAAGCGAAACCCGATCGTTTGGTGCAGTTAGAAACCCTTGGTAAGAGCGCCCAAGGCCGGGACATGAAGATGGGAATTGTGAGTAAGGACCAAGCCAGCATCGATCACTACCTGTCTAGCACCAATCCTACAGCTTTGACCAAACCAAGCGAAATGCTGGCTGCACTGAAGGACAAGACCTTGGATTACAAACTACCTGTCTTAGTCCACAACACCCACGCGGATGAGCAGCCTGGCATTGATATCATCACAGGCCTCTTTAATACCTTTGCAACCAAGGAAAAGGTGACCTTTAACACCACTGATGAAGCTGGAAATGCTAAAACTGTCACGCTAGATATTCCAACCTTGCTCAATAAATTCATCTTCTTATTTGACTTCACGGAAAACCCAGATGGGGACGCTCTCAACCTGCGGGCCCTAGCAAACGGGCTCGATCCAAACCGGGATGCCAGCTACCAAACCAACCCTGAAGTCCGGACCGTCATCCAAATGATCAACAAGTGGAATCCGATCGCTCTCTACGACTTACACGGTTTTGTAAAAGAATTCTTAATCGAACCTGCAACACCTCCACATGATCCGAACTTTGAATACGATCTCATGTCCAACCTCATGCTGGAAAATGCCCATCATATGGGCCGGGCTGGAGTTGCCAATTCCAAATACGACAGTTACATCATTCCAAAACTGGATTGGGGAGATGGCTGGGATGATTCCTTCTCAGGTTATACAGGTGTCTATGCTGTCTATCACGGCATCTTGGGCCACACCATTGAAATACCAGAATCCAACCAAGAATCCTATAAGGCTGGACGCAATGCTGTCCTCGGCGGCATTGACTTCCTCAACCAAGATCCGGACCGTCTCCTTGAGATGCGGCTCAACTTCTACTTACGTGGTCTCAATAAAACTGAAGATCCAAAAGCTGAAAATGAACTGGTCGGCCCAAATGGGGAAATCGTTGGACGTGTAAAAAACGGTCGTCCAAAATTCTTCCCAGACTACTACGTCATCCCAATGAGCCTCGACAAAGACAACGATGCCCAAGAAGCCTTCAATATGATCGACTACTTCAAACGCAATGGTGTCCTCGTCAAAGAGCTCAAAGAAGATATTGGCAACTATAAAAAAGGAGATTTAGTCATTGATATGGCCCAAGCCAAACGCGGCTATGCCAACCACATTCTCTACAAGGGCTCCAACGAATCTGCCTGGGCTGCGATGTACGCAGAGTTGCTGGTTAACTTCCCAGATATGAGAGGGTTCAAGTCCGAACCTGTCTTTGCGGATGGTCTTTTCAATGGAAAATTAGGCGAAGTCACCACCACCCGTGCGACTCGTACCTCTGAGATCGATCCAAAAGCTCCTTACTATGTGATCGCAAATACCTCAGCCAGTGCCGTTAAAGCTGTCAACCAGGCCATCGCGCAAGGAAAATCCGTCTACCTAACAGACGATGGCTACATCGTTGACCGTGATACCTTTGCTTCACTCCTGCCAAACTATGCCATCTATGGCGATGCCCTCTACAAGGTACCAAGCGGGCCAACCTTGAAACCGATGAAGGTCTACTCTCCAAACTACCACTATAATTGGGCTGGAGTCGATGCGCCTGCTCATACCAGTCTAGTCCTTGAAAAATTAGGTTTCCAAATCGTCAATACTCCAGAAGAAGCGGATGTTGTTATTTTGGAAAGCAATCGTTTTGACGCTTCCATCTTCGGCAAGAAACCAACCCTTGTCATTGGTGGGGAAGCCATGCAAAAATTGGAAAAATTGGGAGTTCTTACAGGATTTGACGCTGAAAAATTAAAAGGCGGTAGTGACTACGAAGGCTTGATGAAAGCGATCATTGATGACCAGGATCCATTGACTAGCGGATACAAGAAGAATACCCTCTTCTACTCCAACTCAGGAAACTGGATTGAAAAGGTTCCAGAACATTTCAAGACCTTGATGAGCATCGCTCCGAGCGATTATTATATTGCAGGTTGGTGGCCACATAACGATGTGCTGGCCAACAAAGTCATGGCCATCTCTGGAGAACTGATGGGACAACCACTCTTTGTCTATGCAGGAAATCCAACCAACCGTCAACACCCTGTCCACTTCTTCCGCTGGGTAACCAATGCGATCTTTGGCAGCAAGTTGGCTAGCTTGATGGATTACGTTCCAGCTAAAGAACCAGATCAAGTGGTGGTTCCAATTCATAACCAAACAACCAATCCACAGCCAATCTTAGCCAAGAAGGAGACTCCTAAAGTGCTTCTTCCACAAAAAGAAATGACAACTAAAAATGAAGAAAGCGTGCAAGCCTTGACTTACCAAGTAGGACAAAGCTTCCAAGAAAGTCCAGCCAAGGCACAATTGCCACAAACTGGAGAAGACACAGCTGCACACTTCATTCTTTCAGGCTTCTTGCTAGCCGTTAGCGGAGGCTTCCTCCTCTTGAAAAAGAAAGAAGTTGAGTAAGTTCCAGGTTTAGACTTGGATGACACGAAAAGAACCTTCGCAGACGCGAAGGTTCTTTTTGGAGATAAACTATCTTTCAAAACTTTCCTTAGGTGAGTACGGACGTTAGGTGAAATTATCCAGTGGATGATTTCAGCAATCCAGGAAGTTCCATGACTAAATCAAGATACAAAGGGCGTCTGCGGATACAGTCAAAATTTGGAGCAGGACAGAAGCACTGTTGTATAGGATTGCTTCATTGTCCTGCCCCACAAGGCTGATTAGGATTCTTTCGAGCTAAAAGGCGAGAGAAGAATTCAATCAGCTACTGTGTCTTTGATTTAGTACTAATGTATTTTGCGCTTTTTGACACAATCCACAGCCCGTGTTCAATTCGTTTTGGTCCCCTTCGCTTTTTAATTTTTAGGCTCAGGCTAAAACAGTTCTCCGAACTGTTTTACTCTCAAAACTCCCGAGTGCTTGAAACATTGTTGTTTCAAGCACTTTTCTCACGGCGGAAAGTTTCAGTTTATACTTGACTGATTCTAAAGTATAGAAAACTTTTATAAATTTCTCCAGATTTTTTAATGAACATACTATTCTACATCTTAAATCTAACAATAATACAAAGATTCTTTCTATTCTGCTAATTCCAACACAACCGTTTGGTAAGGGGCTAATTCGAGCACTTGGTCTCCTTCTTGGAATAATCCTGCTGTATTATTTAAAACGACCGTTTTAATCGGAGCTGGCAACTCCAAGGTGGCCTGGCGATTTTGGAAATTGCTGATCACCAAGAGACGCTTGTCCCCACGGCGTTCGAAGGCAATGATGTTTTCACGGTCCCGATACGCTGGGATCAGATCTCCAAACCGGATGGTATTTCCATAAAGGGGATGGCGATACAAGGCCGTCAGCTGCCGGTAATAATTCAAGATGGAATTTGGATCCTTTTCCTGGTCTTCCACATTGATGGCAACATTTGGTTTGGGACTGATCAACCAGGCTGTTCCATCGCTAAAGCCTAGACCTGGCTCTGCTGACCATTGCATGGGTGTTCGCGCATTGTCCCGGCTGTATTTGGCAATCGCGGCCAAGGCTTCTTCCTCGGTCAAACCAGCTTCTTTCGCCACATGGTAGCCATTGATGGTCGCGATATCATCAAAGTCCTCCACCGATTCAAAGACTTGGTTTTCCATCCCAATTTCTTGGCCTTGGTAAATAAACGGAATTCCCTTACGCAAAACCTGAATAGTTCCCAAGGCTTTTTTACTGGTATCGTTTACTGGACCTTCTGCGATATAGTGGGACACGCCACGAGGCTCGTCGTGGTTTTCAATGATGGTCGAGAGGACCCCAATGCTATCCGCGCGCTCATGCGCTTGGAAAATACTTTCCTTGAGTTCATCTGCTGTTGGAAGACTATGGTCAAACCAGCCTTTTCCTTCCTGACCCAGCATGGTTTGTTTGAAGTCAAAGATGGAAGAGAAGACTCCGTCTTTCCCGATGAAGAAATGCAGTTCTTCATCGGTTTCATTGAAAACTTCCCCTACTGTGAAGGCATTGTACTTGGCAAAAGTACGCTCCTTTAACTCTTGCAAGAAAGGTTCAATCGGTTGGGCATTGACCAGCGATTCCGGCACTGGAACCAGACCATTGTCACGATCAGACGGAAGCGAACGCCATTCTAAATCCTTTTTGATATTGATAATGGCGTCAATTCGGAAGCCTGCAATTCCCTTGTCCAACCACCAATTTATCATCTTGTAAATCTCTTCGCGTAAGACAGGATTTTGCCAATTGAGATCCGGCTGATCCTTGTGGAAAGAATGGAGATAGTATTTGTTGGTGCCAGGAACGGGTTCCCAGACACTGCCTCCAAAGTAACTTTCCCAGTTGTTGGGTTCCTTGTCACTTTCGATGAAATAAAAGTAATCCGCATAAGGACCATCTGGATCCGCTAGAGCTTTTTGGAACCACTCGTGATGACTGGAGCAGTGGTTGACCACCAAGTCCATGATGATGGAAATGCCCCGTTTCTTACCTTCCGCAATCAGCTCCTCCATATCTTCCATAGTTCCAAAAATAGGATCAATGGCATAATAGTCAGAAATATCATAGCCCTGGTCAATAAACGGACTCTTGTAAATAGGCGATAACCAGAGGATATCAATCCCCAAGTCTTGAAGGTAATCGAGTTTCTCCGTGATCCCTTTTAAGTCCCCAACACCATCTCCATTGCTGTCTTTGAAGCTTTTTGGGTAGATCTGATAAGCGACCTTCCCCTTCCACCAGTCTTTTTCCATGTTTTGTCTCCTTAAAATGAAAGAAACTGAGACATATCGTCTCAGTCTCTACAGTTTCAGTAGGTATTAGTATACTGTTTTTTCAGTTTCTTTGTCGAAGAAGTGAGCTTTGTTCAAGTCAAATCCAAGTTCGATGGTTTCACCAGTTCCAAGGTAGTCACGTGCATCTACTTTAGCGATGAATTCGTTGTCACCAACTTGGCAGTACAAGTGAGATTCTGAACCAAGCAACTCAGATACAGAGATGGTTGCTTTCACGACTGATTCTGGGAATGTTTCAAGGAAAGCAGCTTCTGTATTCACGTCTTCTGGACGGATACCAAAGATCAATTCTTTACCATCATAGCCTTTTTCACGAAGAACTTTCAAAGCACCTTCTGGAACTTTCAAATTCAAGCCATTGGCAACGATGTATCCACCTTCCAATTTCACGTTAATGAAGTTCATTGCAGGGCTTCCGATGAATCCAGCTACGAATTTGTTTACTGGGTTTTTGTACACTTCTTGTGGAGTTCCGATTTGTTCTACACGTCCAATTGTACCAGTACCTGCAGGGTTTTTAGTAGCAGACATGATAACGATACGGTCAGCAAGTGTCATTGCTTCTGTTTGGTCGTGAGTTACGTAGATCGTTGTAGCTCCGATACGACGGTGGATTTTCGCAATTTCAGCACGCATGGATACACGAAGTTTAGCATCCAAGTTTGACAAAGGTTCGTCCATCAAGAACACTTTTGCATCACGGACAATGGCACGTCCCATGGCCACACGTTGACGTTGACCACCAGAAAGGTCAGCTGGTTTACGATCCAAGAATTCTTTCAAGCCAAGGATTTCAGCTGCTTCTTGTACACGTTTGTCGATATCTTCCTTGCTGTATTTACGCAATTTCAAACCAAATGCCATGTTATCGTACACAGTCATGTGTGGGTAAAGAGCGTAGTTTTGGAATACCATGGCGATATCACGGTCTTTAGGTGCCACGTTGTTTACAACAGTGCCATCGATCGAACATTCACCTTCTGTGATGTCTTCAAGACCAGCGATCATACGAAGAGTCGTTGATTTACCACATCCTGAAGGACCTACGAAAACGATAAATTCTTTGTCTTTGATGTCCAAGTTGAAGTCTTCAACTGAGTAATGTTCGCTATTTGGATATTTTTTATAAATGTGACTAAGATTCAATTCTACCATGATGGTACTCCTTTGATTTTTATAGTTCTATTGTAAATGAAAACGTTTTACAAATCTATGGCAAGTCTCACAAAAAAGAAAAAGAGTTTTGTGCAAGTTGCACAAAACTCTGGATTGATTCCGTTTAAATCACATCTTGTAAGACCAAATGATAGCACAGGGCTAGATCTGTCAGATTTTTCAACTGAAGACCCGTCAACTCCTCCCACTTATCAATCTTGTATTGGAGCGAATTGCGGTGGAGATAGAGTTGTTGTGCGGCTTTGGTGACGACTGCACCATTGTCCCAAAGAGCAACAATGATGTCTTGCAATTGATCTTGACTTTCAATCAACTGATGCAAGCTTGCTTTGATTGGGGTAAGATCCAAATCTGCCTGCTCGATTCCCCACAGATAGAGTTGAGAAAAGCGATAGACACCTTGATGGCCCTCTCGAATCCAAGCTCGAAAGACCGCCTGTTCTGCTCGGATGACAGCAGACACTTTCCCGTCTTTAGACTCGGTCCATACTTGCCCGACCAGGATAGATAAACGAATGTTGAAGTCATACTCCATGGCAGAGACGGTATCTTTTAAGATATCGGCCACAGGTAAAGACTGGTCTTGGTCCAGAATGAGCACATAATCTTGTCCGCTCAGTTGCAAGGTTGCTCGGAAATTGGGCAAGAGTGTCTGCATCATCTCTAGCCAAGAAGCCGTCCCTTCCGCTGTTGAATGCGAGATGTGGCAATAGACGAGCTGCATTTTTTTGATGACTTGAGGGGCTTCTCCCTTTCCATCGATCAGGTACTGGTACCAAGGATTAGGGGCAACCTCTTCTTCACCGCCCAACCAGGAAATCAATTGTTTTTCTCGCTCGGTTAGCTCTTCTTCCTTCAGCAGCAACCATTGTTGAGCCTGAAGTGGAATGGCTACATAACCAGCTGGTGGATTGGCTTGATCCGTCACCTCTGCATGAGGAAACCACTCTCTGATATTTTTCACTGCTTTCTTCCTTCTTCTACTTGCTGGATACACCAGTCAATCAGCTCTTCTAGACGAGAGAGTTCCCCCGTCATATGGAGATAGCCCATAACAGCCTCAAAGCCCGTCGACATCCGATAGGTCACGACATCCGCATTTTTGGCCTTGGTATGGCTATTGGTATTGCGACCGCGCTTGTAGATCTCCAACTCTTTTTCCGTCAGAATTTCTTGCTCCAGCATGCTTTCAATCAAACTGGCCTGAGCTCTAGCTGAGACATAGCGGGTGGCAGCCTGATGAAGCTTATTAGGTTTGGTCATCCCTTGAAAAATCAGGTGTCTGCGAATATACATGGAATAGACCGCATCTCCCTCGAAGGCAAGGGCAATCCCATTGATTAGATTGACATCAATCACGTGTCCACCTTACACCTTCTTTTGTATCCAAGAGCTTGATTCCTTGCGCAGCTAATTCATCGCGAATAGCATCTGCACGCGCAAAATCTTTCTTAGCCCGCGCTTCCTGACGTTCAGCGATCAAGGCTTCAATATCTGCATCCAAGACTTCTTCGACAAAGACCACTCCAAAGACTTCTAACATCTTGGTCAAGGCATCCTTGACGTCTTGATTATAGTGACCTGAATTGATCCATTTTGCCAATTCAAAGACGACGGTGATTCCGTTTGCCGCATTGATATCTTCATCCATAGCCGCAATAAACTTGTCCACAAAACCTTGCAAGTCTGCTGGATCCACTTCTCCTGTGAACGGTTGCTCATAGGTATTTTTCAAATACTTGAGGTTGGTTTCCGCATCACGCACCGCTTTTTCTGTGAAGTTAATGGGCTTGCGGTAATGCTGGGTTGCAAAGAAGAAGCGAAGCACTTGGCCGTCGATAGTCTTCAATGCATCATGCACGGTGATAAAGTTGCCTAAGGACTTGGACATCTTGACATTATCAATATTGACAAAGCCATTGTGCATCCAGTAATTGGCAAAGGTCTTGCCTGTTTTAGCTTCAGACTGAGCAATTTCATTAGTATGGTGTGGAAACTCAAGATCGGCCCCACCACCGTGGATATCAATAGTATCCCCTAAAATCCCCGTCGACATGACCGAACACTCAATGTGCCAGCCAGGACGACCAGGTCCCCAAGGGCTGTCCCAAGAAATCTCTCCTGGTTTGGCAGCTTTCCAGAGGGCAAAGTCGACTGGATTTTCCTTGCGAGCTGTTTCCTCATCTGTCCGACCAGAAGCGCCTAGCTCCAAGTCTTCCAAGGTTTTATTGGCTAATTTTGCATAGTTGTGGGATTTTTCCACACGGAAATAGACATCGCCTTGGCTCTCGTAGGCATAGCCTTTTTCGATCAAGTCAGCGACAAAACGAATGATGTCATCCATAAACTCGACCACACGAGGGTGGCGGGTTGCAGGTTTCACTCCAAGAGCCGTCACATCCTCACGAAAAGCTGCAATATACTTGTCTGCCACTTCCTGTGGCGTAATGCCTTCTTCTTTGGCACGGTTGATGATCTTATCATCCACATCTGTAAAGTTGGAAATGTAGGCAACTTCGTAGCCACGATACTCAAAGTAGCGACGAATCGTGTCAAAGGCCACCGTTGAGCGGGCATTCCCTACGTGGATATAGTTGTAAACCGTTGGCCCACAAACATACATGCGGACCTTTCCTTCCTCGATGGGGATAAATTCTCGCAAATCACGAGACATAGTATCATAAATTTTTAACACGCTTCATTTCCTTTCTGTTTCTACTCTTTTGGCTTCAAGTAAACCACCTGAGTCTGTGTGACAAAGCCAATCTTTTCATACAAGCGTTTGGCACCTACATTGCTGTCTTCCACTGCAATCTGAAATGCCTTGTCATTTTGCGCAATGAGTTGGTTGACGAGGGATTTTGCCAAATAGCTTCCATAGCCTTGCCCACGTTCAAGTTCGGCTATTGCTAAACCATAGAGGTAATTCGTATTACTCGATAAATCAACTGTACAAGTTCCAATAACCTGACCGTTTTTTAATAAAATATATAGGCGACTTTCTGGATCCTTCAGAGCTTTGGCGACATATCTATCCACAACTTCTTTAGATTCATGTTCCTCTGAAAATGCCTGAAATTTCAACTGACTAATTTGATCCTGATACGAACGATCTGCTAACAAAATGTCCAGATTGGAAACAGTTGCCAACGGATAAGGTCTTCTATCCTTACCTAACCAGGTTTCTGTTTCGTCATCCTCAACCAGTCCCCAATTGCTGACAAAATCAGGATGGCGCTCGAGAAAAACACGCTCTGTCTGAAAAGTCACAGACTCAATGGGATAAGATGCCGTTTCTGTCTCAAAACTTCTATACAAAGCACGCGCAATGCCTTGACGACGATGATTGGGGTGGACCAGAATCGCTACTTCCACATCTGGGTCATCTGCATAAACCGTTAATAGGCCAATAAGTTCACCTTTTTCATAATAAAGGAAAAAGGCGGGCATATCGGGATCAAAATTGAGCATATTGGAGAGATAAGGATCCCGAAAAGTTCCGTCATACTTCTGACAGATGGCAATAAGGGCCTTTGCTTCCAGTAGTTGGTGGTCATTCAATGTATGGGTTGCTTGAATCACGTAGCGATCTCCTTACAAGCTAGAAGACCGATGACTGGCTTCCTTGGCATGCTCCATCTTATTCACATAGTATTCGCGTTTTTCTTCTTCTTGGTGAATGATTGGCTCATCCTTCTTACCGTGAACACGAACAATCTTGGCAGGAATACCGACAACGGTCACATCACTCGGTACATCGGAGACCACGACCGCTCCCGCTCCTACTTTGGCCTTGGCCCCAATCTCAATCGGACCGATGACCTGGGCATGAGCGGAGACCAAGGCTCCTTCACGAACCGTTGGATGGCGTTTCCCGACATCCTTCCCTGTTCCCCCAAGGGTCACCCCGTGGTAGAGCATGACACCTTTTTCAACAATGGCCGTTTCCCCGATAACGAGGCCCGCTCCATGGTCGATAAAGACACCAGAAGCAATGGTCGCACCTGGATGGATTTCAATCTGGGTCCAAAAACGCCAAAACTGACTATGCATCCGCGCCAAGAGCTTAAAGCCATGGTTCCACAAAAAGTGGGAAACACGGTGAGCTGCCAGTGCTTTGACGCCCGGATAGGTCAAAAGGACCTCCAGCGAGGTACGCGCTGCTGGGTCATTTTCTTTTACAATATCGATGGTTTCACGCCACCATCCCATACCGTGCTCCTCCTTTTCTAATGATTATTCTGAATCTTTTTGTGTAATAGTAAAGTCTTTTTTAGGTTTGTGGTCTTTGTTGTGGTGACGAGGACGGTCGCCATGGCGATGAGTTTTTTCACCTTTTTCCTCGCTGTTTTCTGCTTTTGGCGGACGAGGGAGAAGAGCTTTCATAGAAGCATCGACACGACCTTTTTCGTCAATCTTGATAATCTTCACATCGACTTCATCACCGATGGCTACCAAGTCTTCGACACGGTTGGTGCGCGTCCAAGCCATTTCAGAGATATGAACGAGGGCATCTGTCTTGTCAAAGAGGTTGACAAAAGCACCAAATTTCTCGATCCGAACCACTTTGGCATGGTAGACTTCATCCACTTTGGCTTCACGAACCAAACCAGCAATGATTTCCTTAGCACGGTTGATGGCATCTTGGTCGCTAGAATAGATAGATACGTTTCCTTCTTCATCGATATCAATCTTAACGCCTGTTTCAGCGATGATCTTATCAATGGTTTCTCCACCCTTACCGATGACAATCTTAATCTTGTCGACATCAATCTTGATGGTATCAATTTTTGGAGCAGTTGGTGCCAATTCTGGACGCACTTCTGGAATGGTTGCTTCAATCACGTCAAGGATTTCAAAACGAGCTTTCTTGGCTTGAGCAAGTGCTTCAGTCAAAATTTCTGCAGTGATCCCTTGGATCTTGATATCCATTTGAAGGGCGGTAATCCCGTCACGCGTACCAGCTACCTTGAAGTCCATGTCTCCAAAGTGGTCTTCCAAACCTTGGATATCTGTCAATACGGTGTAGTTGTTTCCATCTGAGATCAGACCCATGGCAATCCCTGCTACTGGGGCCTTGATTGGCACACCACCAGCCATAAGGGCAAGTGTTCCCGCACAAATAGAGGCTTGAGATGAAGAACCATTTGATTCCAACACTTCTGCTACCAAGCGGATTGCGTATGGGAATTCTTCCAAGCTTGGCAATACTTGAGCAAGGGCACGCTCACCGAGAGCACCGTGACCAATTTCACGACGGCCAGGCGCACCGTAACGACCAGTTTCCCCTACAGAGTATTGAGGGAAGTTGTAGTGGTGCATAAAGCGTTTCTTGTACTCTGGATCCAAACCATCGATGATTTGCGTTTCACCCATTGGTGCCAAGGTCAAGACAGAAAGGGCTTGCGTTTGTCCACGTGTAAAGAGTCCAGAACCGTGTACGCGAGGAAGGTAGTCGACTTGTGCATCCAAAGGACGAATTTCATCGACCTTACGACCATCCGGACGAACCTTGTCTTCTGTAATCAAACGGCGCACTTCTGCGTGTTCCATTTGTTCCAAGATTTCAGCCACGTCCCGCATGATGCGGTCAAATTCTTCGTGGTCGGCATATTTTTCTTCGTAAACTGCTGTGACTTGGTCTTTGACTGCTTGAGTTGCAGCTTCACGCGCCAATTTTTCTTCAACTTGAACCGCTTTTTGAAGGTCACTGTTGTAGGCTGCGATGATTTCAGCCTGCAAGTCAGCATCTACATGAAGCAATTCCACTTCTGCTTTTTCTTTACCGACTGCCGCAACGATTTCTTCTTGGAAGGCAATCAATTCTTTAACGGCTTCGTGCCCTTTAAGAAGAGCTTCCAACATGATTTCTTCCGACAATTCTTTGGCACCAGACTCTACCATGTTGATAGCGTGTTTGGTACCAGCTACTGTCAATTCAAGAAGCGAGCGCTCAGCTTGTTCTTGCGTTGGGTTGATGACGATCTCCCCATCCACATAACCTACTTGTACCCCAGCGATTGGTCCGTCAAATGGAATATCTGAGATAGAAAGCGCCAATGATGAACCAAACATGGCTGCCATTGGTGCAGATGCATTTTCATCGTAAGAAAGAACCGTGTTGATGACTTGCACTTCATTACGGAAACCTTCCGCAAACATGGGACGGATTGGACGGTCGATCAAACGCGCTGTCAAAGTCGCATCAGTAGAAGGACGTCCTTCCCGTTTCATAAAGCCGCCAGGAAATTTCCCAGCCGCATACATTTTTTCTTCGTAGTTGACTTGAAGTGGGAAGAAATCCCCAGTTGCCATCTTCTTAGACATAACGGCAGCCGTCAAGACAGTTGACTCACCGTAACGTACGACAACAGCGCCATTTGCTTGCTTGGCAACCTGACCAGTCTCTACGATCAACTCACGACCCGCAAAAGTCGTTTGAAACACTTGTTTTGTCATTTTAATCCCCTTTGGATTGATGAAATTATACGCCTTGCCTACAAAGATCAAGATACCAAGGACGTCAAAAGCAAAGTAAAAATAGGAAACTGACGAAGTCTTCGATGAAGACAAGACAGTTTATCTTTTTTACACGGCTTTTCGGCCGGGTTCAATTACTCAAGATACTAAGCCACTATAGAACTCAACGAGATAGGAATTTCAACAGCCTATCTGTATGTTATATCCTCATCTTTGTATCCAAGCACGTATACCTTTTATTTTAACATATTCAAGCCCAAAAGAAAAAGGCTTTGATGGCCTTTTTCTTTGATTCTTCAGCAAGTTCTATATAAAAATTTTAGAGCTAGATATAGCTTCTGATTATTTTTACGATTTCACGAATTCTGTGCTGTCGACATAAAAGCGTGTTTTGTGGGTTCCACCCTTGTAGTTCTTGTTGTTGCGTTTCAAGACAAAACGTCTGTAGGGTTCAGAAGTCCCTTGGATCGATGTGGTCACTTCAACTGAATCTTCATTGATCACCCATTCATCCGGTGAAGGAATTTCCATCGGTGGCATCGCTCCGCCACGACCACCAGCTACAATTTCGTAAAAGGCCTTGTCTTTTGTCGAATAGATCCAGCCATCTTTCTTTTCATTTGTTAGTTGGATCAACTGGTCTTGTGACAGACTACGGATAGAGTCCGATGTCTCTTCAGCATTCAATTTATCAATGATATCTTGTAAATTATAGGTTTCTGGCGTGTAGGTATTGTAGTAATCAATGAACATGTCTTGCGGGTAACCATCAACCGCACCGTGATCATTGTTCAACTCCAGCAAACGAGTCGGTTGCACCTGAAGTGAGTAGGTCAAAGACGCACTGTTTTCAATAATCGAATAGATGTCCGCTTGGTCTGCTTTTGATAAGGTCCCAATGGCTTCTTTATCATGTTCATCTGACTTAGCTTCTTCTGTTTGCTCTTTTTCTTGGGCTTTGTCAGATGATTTTTTGACCGATGAAGCCCCTACCGGACTGTGCTTACGCTCATAGCGTTTTGGGGCGCAGGCTGCTAGGGAAAGCAAGAGGGCTGCAGCTAGTAAATATGTTCCAATTTTTTTCATGTTTGTCTCCTTATTTTTCAGTTCACACGGTAGTACAAATCGTTCCCATTCGTAGCATCACTCTTACTCCAGTAAATGGATTCACTGCCACCTTCTCTTGAAGGAATGAAAAGAATAGGCGTGTCATTCGTTGCCCCAGGCATCCGACTAACTCCGTGTAAATTGCCTTCCTTGAAGTAAAAACCAGAAAATTGAACACCATTGACAGCACTACCATTGACCTTCACAATTCCTTGCGCATCAAACTCAATGCTCGTACCGTACTTATTTTTCCAAACTCCCGCTACACTTGAGAAATTTCCAGCTTTAATTTCTTCTAGATTCATTCCAGTCTTTGTAGCGGCAGGCGCTGAAGCTGATTCAGTATTGCCACTCACGCGCGTTGTATAGTCAAGGGCGATCCAGCCTTGCCCAGATTCCAATTTGCCCCAAGTATGGCCATCCGCGTCTACTGTTTCCGTAATGGTGTGAGTTCCTTTTGCGATCATTCCTGCAGATGGGGCGGAGGTAGACGGTTCTTTTCGAATACGAAGATCGGCCACGCTAACTTGTACTTGGAAGCTTTCTGATTTTTTCTCTTCTGCTTTCGCTGTTGATTTGGAATTCCCTGAACCATCAAATTTTTTCCAGTCCAGCTTACTGAGATCCAACTTCTTAGCTGAAATCCCAAGAGCTTGTTCTGCTGTTTCCTTCCCACCGATTTGAATGGTTGCTTTCTTTTCTTCCTTGGCTTCCCCTTTTCCTAGTGAATAAAGGGTTAATTCCATTTCTGGATTAAGGGATTGCCAAGTAGCATAGACGATTTGACCATTGTCAAAAACTTCTAAACTAGAGCGATAGCCACCTGCAGAAGCCACATAAGCTACGTGGAGCAAGGTTGGCTGGTTATCTTTCAAATAATACACAGCAGCAATCGTTTTGCCATCCCCAATCAGCAGTTCATCATTACCATCACGATTAAGATCCTCAAAAGCATATTGCCACTCATTGGTACTCCCAAGTGTTTGAAGGTTAAAGACATAGGCATATTCTTCTGAAGTCGCATCGATCTTCTTCAGTTCATTTTGTAAAGCTGTTTTGTCCTTAGTATGAATGGCAACCGCATAAGACTTATAGCGATCTAATACCTCTTGATAATACTTTTGACCTGTATCCTTCTTCTCTTTTTTAACCGATGATGACGTTGCTGTCTTTGGTTTGCTTTGGCGTTCATAGCGTTTGGGCGTACAAGCCACTAGAGATAGAACAGACACACCCGCTAGTAGTGAAATCATCAATTTTCTCATAGTACCACTCCTTTAGTCCACACGGTAGAAGAACGAGTCAGTATCCCAAATATATTGTTGCCCAACCCATATACGGTCTTTTGATGTATCTGACGGATCACTATTTTGATTGCTATCTGGCTTCATAGGTGTTCCAGCTGGCAAGAATGAGATCGCAGCTCCACCAGCTGTATTTGCTTTAGAACTATGAATCCCCCCACTAATATAGCCATGATCGGGATTAATTCTATCAACAACTCCACTACCATCTGTTACAAATCCTTTTCCTGTCAAACCATCTTTATCAAATTCCAGAACCCAACCAAGACCATTTCTCCAGGTTCCTGCAATACTTGAAAAATCACCGTTCTGAATTTCTTGAATGTTCATTCCGCTGCTTTTCTTACTTGAGCTTGTTGATTTAGAACCATCCACTCGCGTTGTGAAGTCAAGGGCGATCCAGCCTTGTCCAGATTCCAATTTGCCCCAGGTATGACCGTCTGCCTCTACTGTTCCCGTAATGGTGTGAGTTCCTTTTGCGATCATCCCTGCAGATGGCGCTGAAGTAGACGGTTCTTTCCGAATTCGAAGATCCGACACACTAACTTGTACTTGGAAGCTTTCTGATTTTTTCTCTTCTGCTTTTGCTGTTGATTTGGAGTCGCCTGAACCGTCAAAGGTTTTCCAGTCTAGTTTACTGAGGTCCAACTGCTTGGCTGACATCCCAAGAGCCTGCTCTGCTGTTTGGTCCCCACCAATTTGAATGGTTGCTTTCTTTTCTTCCTTGGCTTCCCCTTTTCCTAGCGAATAAAGGGTTAATTCCCGGTCCGGATTCACAGATTGCCAAGTGGCGTAGACGATTTGCCCATTATCAAAAAGGTCTAGGCTGGAGCGATAGCCACCCACCGCAGCTGTATAAGCTGTATGGAGTAATTCAGCTTTTTGACCCTTGAGGTAATAGATAGCAGAAACATACTGTTTGTTTCCCGTGTATTGATTGGACACCAAGAGCTCATCCACACCATCTTTGTTCAAGTCTGTAAAAGCATACTGAAAGGTTACCGGAGTTCCTAAGCGCTCCAAAGCATCTAGATAGATGCTTTCTTCTGAACCGGATTGTATTTTACTTAATTCCGCAAACAGGCCTGTTTTATCGCCATTTTTAAGAGCTGTATCATACTTAGCATACCGATCCAAAACCTCTTGATAATACTTCTGACCTGTATCCTTCTTCTCTTTTTTGACCGACGAAGAGCTTGCCGTTTTCGGTTTACTTTGGCGTTCATAGCGTTTGGGCGTACAAGCCACCAGAGCTAGAATGGACGCACCCGCCAGTAGTGAAATCATAACCTTTTTCATAAAAACCTCCTCATATCTATCCTAGTATATCAAAAATGGTCAATTTTTCCAGCTCTTTTCAAGATTTTTACACAAGCATTTTCCCCTCTCCCTCTATGTTTCTGCCCTTTTTTCTGCTATACTTAGTATAGTTATTTGATCAAAAGGAGAACACTATGGAATTAAAGAAACGTTCTGAATTTCCTGAGAACGAACTCTGGGACCTCACAGCCCTCTATCAAGACCAGGAAGACTTCTTGCGTGCCATTGAAAAAACGCGCGAGGAAATTAATGAATTTGTCCGTAACTACAAGGGCAACCTCCACACCTTTGAAGACTTTGAAGCTGCCTTTGCGATTTTTGAGCAAATTCAGATCCAACTCAGCCACATTGGCAACTACAGCTTCATGCCCCAAACCACTGACTTTGGCGACGAAGCTTTTGCAGAGATTGCTCAAGCAGGAATGGATTTCGAAACTTGGGCAAGCGTCGAACTTTCCTTCTTTGATGATGCTTTGGTCGAAGCGGATGAAGAAGTCCTCGAACGCCTGGGTCAACTCCCTCACCTCACTTTTGCCATTCGTCAGGCTAAAATCAAAAAAGCTCACTACTTGGGAGCTGATGTGGAAAAGACCTTGACCAACCTGGGTGAAGTCTTCTACGGACCACAAGACATCTATACCAAGATGCGGGCAGGCGACTTTGAAATGGCTGATTTTGAAGTAGATGGAAAAGTTTACAAGAATAGCTTTGTCACCTATGAAAACTTCTACCAAAACCATGAGAATGCGGAAGTCCGTGAAAAAGCCTTTCGTTCCTTCTCAGAAGGTCTCCGCAAGCACCAAAACACGGCTGCTGCTACCTATCTAGCCCAAGTCAAATCTGAAAAACTAATCGCAGATATGCGAGGCTACGATTCCGTATTTGACTATCTCTTGGCTGAACAGGAAGTGGATCGTGCCATGTTTGATCGTCAGATTGACCTGATCATGAAGGACTTCGCTCCAGTAGCTCAAAAATTCCTCAAACACGTGGCCAAGGTCAACGGCCTTGAGAAAATGACCTTTGCTGATTGGAAGTTGGACTTGGACAGTGCGCTCAACCCAGATGTCACCATTGATGACGCTTATGACTTGGTCATGAAATCTGTGGCACCTCTTGGCGAAGAATATTCTCGCGAAATTGCCCGCTACCAAACCGAACGTTGGGTCGATTTTGCCGCCAATGAAGGCAAGGATTCCGGTGGTTATGCAGCCGATCCATACCGCGTTCATCCTTATGTCCTCATGAGCTGGACAGGACGCATGAGCGATGTCTACACCCTGATCCACGAGATCGGACACTCTGGTCAGTTTATCTTCTCAGACAACAACCAAAGCTACTTCAACGCCCACATGTCGACCTACTATGTGGAAGCTCCTTCTACCTTTAACGAGCTCCTACTCAGCGACTATTTGGAACATCAGTTTGACGATCCTCGTCAAAAACGTTTTGCCTTGGCTCACCGTTTGACAGACACTTACTTCCACAACTTCATCACCCACTTGTTGGAAGCAGCCTTCCAACGCAAGGTCTACACCTTGATCGAAGAAGGTGGTACCTTCGGAGCTAGCAAGCTCAATAGCATCATGAAGGAAGTCTTGACCGAATTCTGGGGAGACGCCGTTGAAATCGATGATGACGCAGCATTGACCTGGATGCGCCAAAGCCACTACTACATGGGGCTTTACAGCTATACTTACTCAGCTGGCTTGGTTATCTCAACAGCGGGATACTTGCATTTGAAGAACTCCGAAAACGGAGCTAAAGATTGGCTAGACCTCCTCAAATCAGGTGGCAGCAAGACCCCACTTGAGTCAGCCATGATCATCGGAGCAGATATCTCGACTGACAAACCACTCCGCGATACCATCCAATTCCTTTCAGACACTGTGGATCAAATCATTGCCTACAGTGCAGAATTGGGGGAATAAGAACAATTTTCAGACTTAGTTTAATCTAAGTCTGATTTTTTATTAAAATGTTACCAGTTAGTGATTGAAAGCGCTCTTATATTGTGGTATGATTATTGTGAAAAATATTACTAAATATGGAGAAAAAAATGAAAAAGTTTGTCGATTATATCATGGCCCAACCAGTTTGGAAAGTCGTTCTTTACGGTCTCGGAATCCTCTTTATGATTTTTAATCCCAAGATCATTCTTCCTATCCTATTTTTTGGTGGTATAGGATTTGCCTGGTATTTTGCTAAAAAGAAACCCAACGCTGCTAAAAGAAATATCGCTGCTATTGCTTCAGTTCTTGCAGTCGGAGGTGCATACTTAATCAACCCTAATATTGCTTCCATTAAGCAAGAAGAGCAGGCTCAAGCCACTCATTTTGCATCCACTCCTTCTAAAAATGATGAAAGTGCGAAAAAAGAGGCTGAGGCAAAACGTGAAAAAGAAGTAAAAGAAAAAGCTGAGAAAGAGAAAGCAGAGAAAGCTGAAAAAGCTGAAAAAGAGAAAAAGGCAAAAGAAGAACAAGAACGAAAAGAAAAAGAAGAGCGCGAGAAAAAGGCGAAAGAAGAACAGGAACGAAAAGAAAAAGAAGAGCGTGAAAAGAAAGAGGCTGAAGCAAAACAACTTGCTGCTCAAGCTGAGTCTGCCGTACAAGCCTTAGAAAACAATCAAGTAATAGAAAATATTGCTCCAGCTCAAGCTGCTATCGCAAATGTAGCTGATCAAGGAACAAAAGATCGCTTAACTCATCGTGTTGGATTAGTACAAAATGCCATTACTGTCAGAGAACAACAAGCTGAACAAGCTCGACAAGTCGCAGCTGCAACACCTCAACCACAGCCTCAACAAGGCTTTGTATCACAACCTCAACAGGGCTCTTATCGAAATTGTAGTGAAGCTCGCGCTGCAGGTGCTGCACCGCTATACAGAGGACAAGCTGGTTATAACCCTCGTTTAGATAGAGATGGTGACGGTGTTGCTTGTGAATAAGAAATTATCTATTCTCATTTTGTCCATTTGCACAATGTCTTTGCTTACTATTTTATATATGAGTTTTAAAAAGAGAGAAATTATTACCCCAAATACATACCAGGAAGCAATGACTTACGTCAAAAAGATTCATCTATCTGAGGTACAAGAGAAAATCGACAATAAAGAAGATTTCATCCTCTATATTGGTCGAGAATCATGTCCATTCTGTCAAAAATTCGCTCCCAAATTAGCAGTTGCTATTCAAAAAACGAATCAGACTGTTTATTATCTTGATAACGATTCAAAAGAGCGAAAAGACATCACAGCCTTCGCCCATGATATGAATATCAAGACGGTACCAAGTTTGTCATCTTTTAAAAAAGGTAGTAAAGAAAACTATTTAAAAAAAGGTAGCAAATCAAGTATCGAAGAGATTATGGAGCTCTTGACTCAATAAGTCAATTTAAAAATGTCAATACAAAAAGAGTAAGATAGAACGATTCGTTCCCATCTTACTCTTTTTTACTAACTCAACTCCGCCACAATGGCCTTAATTTGTGCTGCAGTATGCACTCCTGCTACTTGTTTAACAACCTGCCCATCTTTTTTAAAGAGTAAGGTTGGGATGGACATAATGCCGAAAGCACGCGCTGTTTCAGGATTTTCGTCCACATCCATTTTCAGGATTTTTAACTCATCTTCTGAAAGTTCTTCAGATAATTTATCCAAGATTGGACCTTGCATACGACATGGACCACACCAGGTTGCCCAAAAGTCTACTAATACCAATCCTTCTTTCGTTTCTGCTTCAAATGTTGCATCTGTAATTGCTTTTGCCATTTTCTTTCTCCTTTAGTTTTGGTACTGGGTCAAATCTTGCTTCATCAGATAGAAGAAGACATCTCCGTAAGTCCCTTGGTAATCCAACTCATGCCCATTATAGGTCAGTTTCACAACAGGATAAAAATCTGCTACCCCAATTAAGCAAGCTTGTTGGGAGCGTTCAAACTCATCGTAGGAATCAAAATGCATGACTCTTTCTTGTTTTGCACCGTCTAGATATGTAATATCAATCATATCGATAACCTCTATTTCTTATGATGTATCAATTGTAACTCTAGACATTACATCTGTCAAACAAAACGACTTCCTCAGAATAATGGATCTCGTTCGATAAGGAAAAGACAAGAAAAAGCCCTCTGAATTCAGAGGGCTCCATTCTTGCTGGATAAAACGTTTCTAGACAAGGCGACGAACCGAAGATTGTACTAATGGTACATCGAGGCGAAGTCAACGAAGTATAGAAACGTTTTAGACGCAAGATTAACGACGAAGTCCAAGAGAGTTGATCAACTCACGGTAACGGTTAACGTCGTTTGTACGAAGGTAAGCCAACAAGTTACGACGGCGACCGATTTTCTTCATCAAACCACGGTAAGTAGCGTGGTCTTTTTTGTGTTGTTTGATGTGTTCGTTCAAGTGGTTGATTTCCCAAGTAAGGACAGCAACTTGTACTTCTACTGAACCAGTGTCACCTTCGTGACGTGCGTATTGTGCAATGATTTCATTTTTTTTCTCTTTTGAGATTGCCATGATAAGCTCCTTTTCTTTATGCTCTATCCGAGTGGCAGGTTTGGCATATCCTGCTACCAAGAAAGAGTTAGTTGTCTATTCGACCTTCTTATTCTACCAAGATTTCATCTTTCTGTCAAACACTTATGTTTCCTTCAAGATGGATTTTTAAGATGAACCTCAAGAATTTGAACGGTTTGATGGAGCATTCTTCTAGCAAGTTATTCAAAAAGACAAATATCTTTTAGGATATTTGTCTTTTAAGGGTATGAATCTTATTTTTCTTTCCGTTTACCACGCAAGAGCAAAGCCAATGCAAAAACTGCTAAAAGTGCACCGAGTATGGTCAACCCGTATGCAACAACTTCACCAGTTGATGGGAGAATTTTTTTCTTTCCTTCTCTTGGTGTGGTTGGAGTTTCTGGTTTTTCCGGCTTGCTTGGCGGTGTTGTAGGAGGTGTTGTTGGCGGTGTCGTCGGTGGTGTTGTAGGAGGTGTTGTCGGTGGTGTACTTGGTGGAGTGGTCGGAGGTGTTGTTGGTGGCGTATGACGGTTGGTTACCGTGAAACCATCAATAGTTGTTGTATAACCAACTACTGGATCCTCTGTAATGGTGTAAGTAATCTTCTTACCTTCCTTGTATACGGGTAGATCCGTAAAGCTTGCCTGCCAATTATCAGTAGCTGTGATTTCTTTTACAGCCACTTCTTGACCATCCGCAAGGAGACGAACGGTGATTTTTTCAGGACGAAGACCATCTTTGTTGTCTGCGTCATCCCAGATCTTCTTAACCGCTACTTCCGTTACTTCTGGCGTGCGGCTATTAGTGATCACTACATTTCCCTTGTTACTGTCATCAACCGTACTAGTATAGCCTTTGACTGTTCCAACTTCTTTCACTTGGTACTGAATCTCTTTGCCTTTCGCTTTTAGAGGCAAATTGCTAAAGGTATGAGTCCAGTTATTTTTAGCAGAAAGTTCCACTTCTTTTCCTTGAGCTTTGCCGTCTGCATAAAGCTGTACCTTAATGGTGTTTGGACGTTTTCCATCTTGGTCATTGTTGTCTTCCCAACGTTTTGTAACAGTGACGCTGGTTTTACCTGGCTTGTAGCTATTGGTAATAGTTGTTCCATCAATCGCAGCAGAGTAATTGGCTACTGTGTCTTCTGTGACTGTGTAGACAATTTGTTTACCGTTATTGTATTTTGGAAGATTTGTAAAGACTGTCTTCCAATCAGTCGCTGCACTTAGCTCTTGGCTAGCTACTTCTGTACCATCTGCAAGGAGACGAACAGTGACCTTGTCAGGACGAACGCCATCTTGATTATCATTATCTTTCCAGATCTTCGTTACTGGAATTTCAACAACTTCTGGTGTCCGACTGTTGGTAATATTGGTTCCTTCGATAATTGTTTCATAGCCTTCAACAGGTTCTTCTGAAACAGTGTAGGCAATGAGATTACCAGCATCATCGACCACATCGAGATTATCAAACTGATAAGCCCAAGTTCCTGCAGCATCTGGTTTCACTTCTTTAGAAGCAACTTTAACTCCATTTGCTAGGAGGTTGACGGTGATTTTTGATGGACGCTTGCCATCTTGGTTATCATTATCATTCCATGTCTTTTGACCAGCAACGCTTGTTTTTTCTTTTTGGTTTACGACATCACGAGAAATCGCGAGGTCATTTCCAAAATCATCCTTGCTGATCTTGATAGGTTCTTCAGAGAGCACATAGCCTGTCGGAGCTTGAATTTCTTTAACCGTATAAGCCTGCTTGATCAAGCCCGTAATGGTGCCAACACCATTCTCATCTGTCGTAATGGTTCCAACTTGCTCACCTGTATCATCTGCTGTCACAGCAAAAACAGCACCTGCAAGAGCCTGACCATTTTCACCTTTTTTATGAATTGTGAAGGAGTATTTCTCACCATTGAAGTCTCCATCAAGGAACTGATACAGAACGTCTGCAACCTTATTTTGCTCCTTGATTTCTGTAGCTGTCATCTTCGCATTGTTTTTAAAGGATTTATTGATGGCTGGGACCTTGTCCAAATATACATCATAGCGAATCGTCATTCCTTGTTCTGGAGCTAGATCCCCAATGTGAACCGTTAGCGATTGACCATCGGCACTGACAACAGGGGAATAATTCTTCGTGACGTTGGTAGTGTCTCTTAAGTGATAGGCACCATCTTCGTTATCGATCTGCCAAGTTCCAGTATGGATGTTGATAGAATCTGCTTTGATTTTTCCATCTGTAAAGGCCAATTGGTCTTTAATATCAATATTATGAAGAGCTGTGTGACCTTGATTAATGTTCAAGGTATAGGTCAATTTTAATTTATTATCTGAGTTGGTCCAGCCCCATTTGCTAAAGACTTCTGGAGTAGGAGGATTTTCACCCGGATTGACCCCTTTGTAATCGATATTCCCACCTGAAATCACTTTCTTATCGATCGTAAGAGTAAAATCAAGTGTCTTTTGTCCTTTGACGACTTGGTGGTCTACACGCGCAAAGAAACGCAGTTTCCCTGTCACATTAGCCATTCTTTCAGGATAGTCCGTATAGGTTACGGTGATGACCTTTCTTTGATCATCTACCGTTGCTGTCGCAACCTTTTGACCACTTGGATCCAGCAGGTCAATGGTGTCCGTTTCAAAGACCTTAAAGTCATCTCCAAGTTGGATAACGGTCTGATCTCCCTTTTTTACACGACCATTCGGCAACACAAAGTTTGCTTCAACTTGAAAACTCTCCCAAACACCGAGTGGATCTGTAATCGCTCCACCAGTTGATTTCGAGATGTTTACAGATGTCACAACATCATTGATCGTATCGGCATGGACTTTAGCTGGACTATTGGGTTTGGCAAATCCTAAAGTCGCTAGTAAAAATAGGGCAACTGTTGTCACAACAGAATAGAGCCACTTTTTCATAAACGATTTTTCTCCTTTTTCTACGTTTACTAGATAAGGTATGTGAGTCGAAAAATTATCACTACATATTGTGATTTTATACACAACCTATCTTTTTTCATTATAAACAATTTGCTTTGATAGTACAAGCAATTAAAATCATTTTTTGTCTTTTCAGTTCATTTTCTTGATACAAATAAAAAATAGCAGCCTGTATAAATCAGACTGCTTGGTTTTTTGCTTATAAGGGAACTCCGAAGACCTCTAAGGACTTGAGTTCAGAAGGATGAAGTCTCCGCCATTCTCCCAATTTCAGGCTTGGATCTAGCGTTAGAGGACCCATAGAGATCCGCTCTAAATCCACCACTTCCTTACCACAGGCAGCGACCATGCGCTTGACCTGATGAAATTTTCCTTCAGCGATTTCGATTTCGACGTAGGAGCTGGCATTTGCCTCATTCACCTCTACGATCTGCAATCTCGCGGGCAGGGTGGTAAAGTCTTTGAGGTCAATGCCTGCTTCAAAACGGGCTACATCTACCTCATCCATGATCCCAGCCACCTGGGCACAGTAGATCTTCGACACATGCTTCTTCGGCGAAAGCATGGCATGGGCGAGCTTGCCATTATTGGTCAAAAGGAGCAAGCCATGGGTATCGATATCTAAGCGCCCGACAGGAAAGACTTCCTTGTGACGGGCTGTCTCATCCAATAGATCCAAGACAGTTTGGTGATGGTCATCCTCAGTCGCTGAGATGACTCCAGCTGGTTTATGAAGCAGATAATACACAAAGGTTTCATGGACCAGATTTTCCCCCATAAAGGTCACCTGATCCTTGGCTGGATCAATCTGAAGTTTCCCTGCTGTCTCTTTTTTTCCATTCACTGCAATTTTCTTTTGCTTGAGGAGTTGCTTGACCTCGGTCCTACTCCCCACACCACAATCTACTAAAAATTTGTCTAAGCGCATGATGTCTTCCCACCCTTTCGCACAATCCAAAGGCCAAAAAAGGAAACCAGGATCATGAGGATACCAGAAAATCCAAAAATAAAGGCAGGAGTTGAGGAAACAGTCCCTAAGAGGCTGAGAACAAAGGTCGTCGCGATCGAACCTGCACTACACCCCAAAATCGCAATGGAAGTTGCCTGACTTAGTACTCCAGCAGGCATCTGATCAGATATGACATTAAAAACAGTTGTGAGAGCTACACTATAGGCAAAGCCTGCAAGGACGGTCACAATGGCAAGCATCCAGAGATTGGCAGAAAGCCCGATCAACAGTTGGGTCAAGCCATAGGCCACTCCCGAAACGAGCAACAAGCGATCGCGGAAGAGCTGGGTCAAGGGTGAGAAGGCTAATCCTGCAAGGATCCCGACAAATTGCATAGCTGCTAAAATAATCCCAGCAGTTTGGGCAGTACCATGCCCTACTTGCTCGACCACACTTGGAATCCGAACGGTGATCATGACATTGGACAAGACGATTGACGCCGCAACGACTGCTAAGCCGAGCGCTGTCCGCCATTGTTCCCCCGTCATCTTGACATCCCGGTGTTTTTCCTCCACTGCTTCCGTCGTAGATCCATATGGCACAAATAAGAGATACAAGAGCAAGATAGGAATACTGATTCCATAGACGAGAAAGGCAGCCTGCCAGCCAAAGCGGATCAAGAGACTCACTCCAAAGGTCAAAACAGCTGTCCCAACAACCTCTGCAGAACCCCGAATGCCAAGTGTTTGGACACGTTCTTTTCCTTTATAGCGCTCACTGATAATGGCAATGGCAGAAACATTGAGCAAGCCAACCGCCATCCCGAAAATAATCCGAGACAAAAAGACAACCGGATAAGCTGGACTGATTAAGGGAATAAAGCCACATAGAGCGTAAGCGACTAAGCCTATCACAATCATCTGACGCTCTGAAAATAGTCGCCCAATCCATTTATTGAAAATGAGTGAAACCATGATCCCTGCAGAAGGAAGCGAGACCAAGAGCTCAATCATGCTGTGAGGAATTCCCTTGTAATAGGCAAACATGGCCGACTGCGCACTCGAAATCGAAAACGAGGTCGTCAAAATAAATGAAAGCGCGAGAATACTCACTTTCTCCATGATTCTTTTCATTATTTTTTCCTTTAAACTATTCTTTTTTTCACACTCCTCCTATAATAACACGAGCTAGTGACAGGACGCAATAGATTGAATTAAAAAAACGAAATGATTTCTCCATCATTTCGTTCGTGCTAGCAATTGTGAGGCGAAGACTCCCGTTCCAACCATCAAAGCGCCAATCCAGACAAAGAGCAAGTGATTGGAGGGAGCTAGTGGTGTCACCAACTGGATGAAGAAAGAAGAGAGGGCTGATCCGAGATTGCAGCCGATCAAGACCAGCGAGGTCGCAAGATTCAGGAGATTGGTCGGGATTTTTTCAGATAAGTGATAGAAGATACTGGTGACTCCCGTACTGTAAGTAAATCCGGCTAAGAGGGTTCCTAAAACCAAGCTCCACAGCTGTCCGGACAAGCCAATCAAGGCCAGAGCTAGACCGAAACCAAAGCACATGATCATGAGCAAGTTCTTTTTGAAAACATGTATCAAACTGGCAAAGCCCACTCCTGCGACAATCCCTGTCAATTGCATCAGACTTAGGACGGTTCCAGCTGTTGTCGCCGTTCCCATACGAGCGTCAACGATGATATCCGGCACGCGCAGGCTGATAATAGAATTGAAACAAATGATGATACCAGCAATCACAGCTAGCATTAGACTAAAACGCCATTGAGGGGGGCGAAGACGTGCGGAACCTTTCTTTTTCTCCTTCAAGCTAGCCTGTTTTTTCTCCTTAGGATAAGGGACAAAAAGGAGATAGAGGAGTA
This sequence comes from Streptococcus parasanguinis, assembly GCA_032572035.1. Classification (GTDB taxonomy): domain Bacteria; phylum Bacillota; class Bacilli; order Lactobacillales; family Streptococcaceae; genus Streptococcus; species Streptococcus parasanguinis_AB. The sequence continues at coordinate 20,467 of JAWGXY010000001.1, read as the reverse complement.
AAATCAAGTAACCACCACCATATACGGCAAAGATCGCTGGCCAGCCTAGGGGTAAGAGTTGGCCCACGATAAAGGTCAAGATGGCAGAGCCCACCACTTCAGCAGACCCCCGATAGCCCAGCATCCGAGTCTTGTCATTGCCTGAGTAGCGCTCACTGATAATTGAAATAGCCTTGGCATTGATCATTCCTGTCCCCAAACCAAAGAGAAAACGACTCAGAAAGATGAGAGGATAGTCCTGCACGACCAAAGGCACAAGGCCGCTAGTTGAAAAGAGCAAGAGCCCTGCGACAATCATCTGGCGCTCACTCATCCACCGCTCGATCAGGCTATTTAAAAAGAGCATGATCACAACCGCAAAGGCCGGCAGGGAAACCAAGAGTTCCACCTGGCCTGCTGAATATCCAAATTGGCTAAAATAGGCCTTCATAGCCGGCAAACCGGCTGTAATTGAAAATGATGAGATCAGCATGAGCGACAAGCTCAAGAGACTTATTCTTTCCATTATTTTTTTCATTTTTTTATTTCCTACACTTTACTGGTAACATTTGACTTTACTAATTTTTTTAGAAAAGATTCAAACTGGTATTTTCAATAGAATCCTAGTATAATCAATTTAGAAAGAGAAAAACAGGACATTTGTCCTATTTTAGGAGATTAAGATGAAAAAAATTTCCCCATCTACGAAACTCATGGAGATCATCACTGACTACCAATTGGATCAGATCTTTCCAGGTGACTGTCTTAGTCAGCTGGACCTCGTTCTCTATCAGGCTGGAGAGTATATCTGCCGCCAGGGTTCTGACCAAGATGTCATTCCTTATTTTCTCAAAGGCCGGCTCAAGATCGTCCACAGTCTTGAAAATGGTAGCGACACCATCCTTGAAATCCAAGAAAAACCTGGACTGTTAGGAGAGATTGAGCTCCTGCTCGATCGGGTCTGTATCACATCGGTCATTGCAGACCAAGACTCACTAGTCGTCCAGCTCTCTGCTCGGCATTTCAAGGACCGCCTCCTGCTGGACCCAACCTTTTTGCGTTCTACTGCCAAGACCTTGGCTGAGAAATTACACCAGATCAACTATTTGGCTCCTGCCAACTTTCATTATTCGGTCAAGGAGCGCCTCGCTACACATTTTTTGGAACATTGCGATGAAAATGGGACCCTCAAGCCCAAGATGAATCAACTGGCCCTGCGTTTTGGGATCAGCTACCGCCACCTTAGCCGCGTGATCAAGCAGATGATTGACGAGGGGTTGATCCAAAGAGAAGGACGGGTCTATACGATTTTAGACCAAAAAAGAATGGGCGACTTGTCCATCAAACACACGGAAACAACTGACAGAAAACTTTAATTTCACGTTCTTTTGTGTTATCATGGAAGGTAGAAAGAAAGTGAGAGTAAGACAATGAAAGCAATTGAAAAAGTTACAAGAGCATCCCATTTGATTGATATGGATGACATCATCCGCGAAGGAAATCCAACACTTCGAGCTGTTGCGGAAGATGTGACCTTCCCTTTGTCTGATCAGGAAATTATCCTGGGTGAAAAAATGATGCAATTCTTGCACCATTCCCAAGACCCTGTTATGGCTGAAAAACTTGGCCTCCGTGGAGGAGTGGGACTCGCAGCCCCTCAGTTAGATATCTCAAAACGGATTATCGCTGTTTTGGTGCCCAATCCAGAAGATGCCGATGGCAACCCACCAAAAGAAGCCTATAGCCTTCAAGAAGTCATGTACAATCCAAAGGTTGTTGCCCATTCTGTGCAAGATGCGGCTCTTGGAGATGGGGAAGGCTGTCTCTCAGTAGACCGCAATGTTCCAGGCTATGTGGTCCGCCACGCGCGCGTGACTGTTGAGTATTTCACAAAAGATGGGGAAAAGAAACGCATCAAACTCAAAGGTTATAACTCCATCGTCGTCCAACACGAAATCGACCACACCAACGGCATCATGTTCTATGACCGCATCAATCCAAACAACCCATTTGAAATCAAAGAAGGCCTTTTGATATTAGAATAAGATACAAAGGGCGTAAATGACAAAAATACCTAACTGAGAAAGCTCTCGGTTAGGTATTTTTTTGTTATTTTTTGCCTCGCCTTTTATTCGAAAACTTATGTATGATAGCACGCGCCATGCTAATAAAGAAGTCCAAGGCAATTCCTAGGGTAATCATTCTGACAATCCACACCAACCAGATTGGTCGTCTTACCTTTGCATCAGCATATCCTAAATGATCAAGTGCTACAAACATCAATAGATAGCATACTATTTCTAACGGAATGCGAAGTTTAGCTTTTTTCAGACTGAAGCCTTTCAACCAATTCCATAGTAAATCCCACAACGTCGGATTATCCTCAGGTTCATCCTCCCAGTATTCCTTGCTTTTCGTTTTCAAATACAAGAGATAGCCCACTTCTGTCAGCAACTGAGTAAAGGCGTAACTGAATAGTATGCTTACGGATACTCCTAGCACCACTCCATAATAGCCAGTAAGGGCCGCTCCTATCATGGAGCAGACGAAGATGATCGTTAGGGCATTGCTACTGTAACTACTTGATTTTGCGAAATAATTTCCCAAGGTTCTAGTTGGTGAAAAGCCAATCTTTAACTGCTTCTTAAGCCAAAAATAATGATAAATAAAGCCCAATAAGGTACAAATCACAAGAAAAGGAATGACGATGAAGCCATATTTTGGGAAACCTACCTCAAATTCTTTATTTGCCAGAGCAGAAACAATGATGAGCAAGCCCATGACTTGGAGCGATAAAAACATTCCTGCATAGGTGAATAAGAGTAGAGTCGTTGACAACACTTGTCTTCTATATATAAATGCCCCCATTAACGACAAGAAAAATGCAATGATATGGTAAAGACAATAGATGACAAGGATATCAAAAAACCAATGACTAAATGGTTTTATACCTTTCGATACATCATACGAATAAAAACAAAGGATTTCAAATGCGAACAGTAATACGCCTGTCCACGAATTGATCATCATAGCCGCTGAAGCGCGTGTATTGGCTAAACTTTTAAAGTAGACTTTGTTCGCCTGCTCAATATCGACTTTCTTTTCGTTTTTCATGACATGCTCCTTTCTAAAAAATTGTTTTAAGGTCCAAAAGCAGATGGACGCTGCTCTTACTTCTGAATTTCACTTGACTGGATCTACTTGACTTTAGCTTTGAAAGAGATAATTGGGGAATAAAAAATTAAATTCCCAGAGATAAAAAACAGAAATGATGAGATTAATAGACCAAAATGTATTATAAAATTGGGCTCAAAGTTTATTAAAATTGCATAACATACTGCAATGAACATGACTATAAGAAAAGTTACATATATTAAAAGTAATAGTATGTTTTTTATATATTCAGGAAAGCAATACACTTTTCGAGGTGTTTTATCTGCCACAATTTCCTGCATCCCTTCCCCTCTACCCATCCAAATCCGAAGTCCCACTACAAAAATTAAAATCAACATCATCAAGGATAGATTAAGCAAGTGAGAGGTAAAATTGAGGTATTTTTCTATTGGAAACGCCCTTGCCAATAGCATGGAGGTTACACCTAGACCAAGGGATGTCTTCCCAATTTTGTTATTCACTAAACTCTGACGCTTCTTGTCTCGTTCAAATACTTTTGGAGCTATGGTTTCTACTTCATCCTCGGTAAGTTGATAGGCTTTATGAGGGATAAAATAAACAAACCACGGAAGAAAATAGGTAATGATAATCGGCCGATCGACTTCCATCAAATACCACTCTCCATCAACTTTTAATAAATGGTAACGAAAGTTCATTTTGGGCAACCGTTCGATTTTTGCTGGTTGAAACATAGATTGATCTTTCTTGATAGTTATAATTTTCAGCAGAGAAACAAGTCCTTACTGAATATTATTTTTCCTATTTTTTTATTTTTACCTTATAATCCTCGCCTGGAGCATATAAGCCTAAAATAGCTGATGCTAAATACATAAATGAAGTAATAAATAGGACCATATGAACAATTAAATTTGGTTTAATTTTACTCAAAACTGAGTAAATCATTGCACTTGACAAAAACAAAGGAACTATCAACAATAAAAGATTTCTTAGTACTATCCTAAATTTTACGGGGCGACAATAGATTCTATTAGCTTTTTGAGAAGCTATCATTACCGTCTCTATTTTCCTAGTACTCAGCCAAATACGAAGTCCAATAACAATACATAGAACAAGGATCATTAGCACTAGATTAAGTAGATGGGAGCTAAAATATAAATAATCCTCTATTGGAAAAGCTCTGCCTAGTAAAACTGCTAAGGAACCAGCACCAAGAGCTGAAATCCCTGCTTTAGTCTGACTTGAAAGTATGTTCTTATCTCTTTCAAGCACTTTTGGAGCTATTGTTTGTACTTCATCTTCGGTCAGCTGATAAGCTTTATGGGGGACAAAATAGGTAAACCATGGGAGAAAATAACTTGTCACAATTGGCCGATCGATTTCCATTAGATACCACTCATTCTCTACTTTTAACAAACGATATCGAAAATTCATTTTTGGCAAATACTCGATTTTTACTGGTTGAAACATAGATTGATCTTACTTTCTATACTATTTTATTCTTAGACAGTCATAATTATCTTATTTATTCATAAAAGAACATACCATCCATCATACCTGATTTTACTTTGATGATCAAGTTTTGACCAAAAAAGTATCCAACTTCTTAACAGTTGGATATTTTTTACCTTATTATTTTTTGGCGCAGTGGTTTATTGGAACTACTCCTACCTACGGTACTCGTACTTCCTAATCAACTGTGCGGGGGGACTAAAAAGGTCCTGTGGACCTTTTTTGCCCGAGCCTTAAAATCGAAAAGCGAGGTAGAAATCGAGACTGCGTCTACCGATTTCTGTCCTGCTCCCTATATTGCCCAATCTCCGTTGCGGAAGACTGGGACGCGGGTGCCGTCTTCTCGGATGCCGTCGATATTCATTTGATTTGAGCCGATCATGAAGTCGACGTGGACATCTGAGCGATTGAGGCCGGCTGCTTCGAGTTCTTCTTCTGTGAACTCTGCGCCACCTTCTACGCTGGTTGCATAGGCTGCCCCGATGGCCAAGTGGTTAGAGGCATTTTCATCAAAGAGAGTATTAAAGAAGGTAATGCCTGATTGGGAAATTGGGCTTGGGTCTGGGACGAGGGCACATTCACCCAAAGCACGCGCTCCCTTGTTTTTGAAGACCAAATCTTTCATGACTTGATCGCCTTTTTCTGCTGTGATATCCACGATTTCTCCATTTTCAAAGGTCACTTTGATGCCTTCGATGATGTTTCCATTGTAGCTAAGCGGTTTTGTAGACGTTACATAGCCTTCTGCGCGACGGAAGTCAGGAGCTGTGAAGACCTCTTCTGTCGGCATGTTTGGCAAGAAGCTTTCACCTTGGGCATTGATGGCTCCGGCAGATTCCCAGACGTGGTTTTTCGGCAAGCCAAGAGTCAAATCAGTCCCAGGAGCTGTGTAATGAAGGGCTGAGAATTGTTCTTTATTCAGTGTATCTGCCTTGCTCTTCAAAATAGCAGCATGCTCTTCCCAAGCCTTGACTGGATCTTCTTCGTACACCCGGCAGGTCTTGAAGATTTGATCCCACAGGAGATCCACTGCTTCTTCATCGCTCGCCGCATTTGGGAAGACTTTTTTCGCCCATTCTAAACCAGCTGCTGCAGCAACGGTCCAGCTGACCTTGTTGGATTGAGTGGCGATGCGCATTGGTTTCATAGCCATGCCCAAAGCCTTGGCAGAAGCAGAAAGCTTCTCTGCATCAACGCCGTTCAAGGCACCTGGATCAGAAGAACGGACACCAAGACGACTGGCCTTGTGTTCCAAGAGGTAGTTCATTTCCGCAATCTTGTAATCTGGCACATTGTCCAAGCGATCCATCGGTGCATGGAGGAATTTCTCCCGGGTCGTAAAATCATCTGCCCATTGGACAATGACTTCGTGCGCCCCCAAGGCATAGGCTTCCTTCACGATCAAGTGGGCCAATTCTCTTTGTTCCACATCGATGTTCAAAGTCAAGGTATGGCCAGGTTGCACGTTGATGCCGTTCGCCACCAACAATTTTGCGTATTTTTCGAGGTTTTCTTTAAAATTTGGTAAAACCATTATTTTCTCCTTCATAAGTGAATGATCTTCTCCTAGTATACCACAAGTCCATGCAAAAAGGATTCCGCTCCTGCAGAATCCTAATTCTTCTTTCTCGATCAAGGAAGAACATAACCTTGATCATCTACTGTATGGGGATGCCCAGAATTGCCATTCTCCCTCAAGGCTTCCAAATCTTGATCCAAAATCGAATTGTAATCCGTACTACCTTCACGAGTTACTCGCGTCGATACTTGGCGCAAGAGTTTTTCATTGAGATTGCGGACCCAGCGACCATTACTATGGTCATTGGCACGCATATAATTTCCTCTCACAATCTCTCCATAAAGAGCTTCATTGACTTGGTAGCCTTGCTTGCGCAATCCCAACAGACCGATCTCGACGATCTCATCTGGACTATAGTCTTCAAAGTCAAATGTAGTCGGGATCCGGCTTTGCAAACCTGAATTGACCTGCAAGAAGTCATGCATCTCTCTGGTATAGCCAGCAAAGATAATGACGATATCACGGCGGTGGTCCTCCATAAATTTGAGGACTTCATCCAAGGCTTCCTTCCCAAAATCATCATTTGAACCAGTAAAGAGGGTATAGGCCTCATCGATAAAGAGGACACCACCCAATGCACTTTCTAAAACTTCGCGCGTCTTCAAGGCTGTATGCCCTTGGTAGCCTCCAACCAGATTGCTCCGCGAAACTTCGATGAATTTCTTCTGCTTGATCACCCCTTTTTGGAAGAGGATATTGCCCAAAATGCGGGCCACGGTCGTCTTCCCTGTACCAGGATTTCCAAGAAAGAGAGAGTGCAAGGTCGTATCTTCGACGATGCCACCTTGTTCAGCCCGTTTTTGATTGAACTCAGCCATGGCCACGAATTGTTCCACTTGCTCTTTCACCTTGGCAATGCCAACTAAACGGTTGAGGGCAGCCATTCCATCTTCTTCCTTATCGGCTCCTGCTTGATACTTACCTTGGTTAAGGACAGCATCGATATCGCTATTGAGGATGGTCTCAATATCATCGGAACCTTGGGCCACTACCCGATCTGCCATGGTCTTAGTCAATTGCTCATCGAGATTACGGATCCAACGACCATTGCTCTTATCTAGTGAGGCATCATAAGCCCGCTTAATATGCCGCGCATAGTAATCCCGGTCTTCGAGCTTGTAATCCCCTTTGCTTAGGATCATTTCGCCCAGTTGGACAATCTCATCTCCTGTGAAATCTTCAAAGATGAAATTATTTGGCACCCGAGAACGGAGGCCTGGATTGGTCTTTAAGAACTCCTCCATTTCCTTGGTATAGCCGGCAAAGATGATCATGATGTCATCGCGATTGTCCTCCATAAATTTGAGGATGGTATTGATCGCCTCGATCCCAAAATCCGCACCACTGTCCTTTTTATCTAAGCTATAGGCTTCATCAATAAAGAGGATGCCTCCTCGCGCTTTTTCGAGCAGGGCTTGGGTCTGTTCAGCCGTTCCTCCAATATTCGAAGAAATCAGATCGGACTCCGTTGCTTCCACGAAACGGAATTCTTCCCCTGAGAGAACACCTGCATCAAAGAGCACTTGTCCCAACAGACGGGCCACAGTGGTTTTCCCTGTACCAGGATTTCCCATAAAGGCAGCATGCAAGGTTTGCTTTTCAGGTGCCTTGCCACTGGCGATTCGTTTCTTGTTAAATTCCACCATGTTGATCATTTTCTTGATCTCATGTTTGACTTTTTCAAGACCAATCAGGCTATTGAGTTCTTGAAGAGCATCTTGTCTCTTCTCTGGTCCAGAGCCCGTTGTAGGGGTTGATGCCACCGTTGCATCCGTCGCCTGTCCCGTAGGAACGACTTGCGCATTGCCCTTCGCCACTTCTCTGCCAACAAGATAGTCACAGTCATCCTCGATTTCCTTGGTCAGATCACGCGCATCCCCCTGGCTATAGGTCATGGTGCCCACCTTCGCAAAGGCTCCACCTTGAAGCCGTATATTGGGAGCCGCAATCTTATGACAAATCATATGCTCAGCCATCAGCACACCATCATCAAAAACTCCAAATGAAATGGTTTGGGCATTCTCATTCAAGAAGGTCGTTTCCCCAGTCAGGGAAGCAAAGGACTCTTCATAGACGCATAAAAATTCTGTAAATGTAGCCTGGTGAGCTCGGATCATACTATTGAATGAATTGATGGAGGTCATACGATCCGAATCCGAATTGAATTGAACATTATTGTCAAGACAGACTCCAGTACCGGTAGGCAACTCAATTTTACAGTTTTCAGACTCCCAGATGACATTCCTCAACCAAACTGGTGGAAAGTCCTTTTCCAGATCCCCGCCTGTAATCGTTGAATTTTTTGCGATCACTTCTGAGTCCTTGGCATGGATCGTATTATTCCCAAATTTTTCAATATGGACATTTTCTAAGGTCAATTTAGATCCTTCTGACAGATCTATCTTAGAAAAAATCGTTGAATTTTGAATGGACAATTCTGATGCTGACATTCCGATGGCACTTTGGTGTTTTTCCGGAACCTTCATCCCAACTCCATCCAATGTCATTTTCGAATGCGTATCCATATAGATAAAAAATTCACTATTTGTCGGAGTGGTGATTTCAAAATAGACCTGTTTACAGGTGATATCTGAGCTATTCCATAAGAGCAAGGTAGTATAATTCCCACCAACTTTAAACCACAGATCTTCAAATGTCACCTGAGCTCCCTCTACAAATCGGAAGGAAGCCTCAATCGTGTTGTTAAACATGCGCCCATTGCCATTTGGATTTGGGACCACATGCCCCACAAAATGAAGGTTCTTGTCGATCTCGATCACTTTATTTGTCGGCCATTGAAAGACATACCCATTTTCAAACTCGATGGTATCACCATCCTGCGCTTTTTCAAGCGCATCCATAAAGTTCCAACTATTATTGTAAGGCCCTACTAAATATCTTGCCACACGCTTCTCCTCTGTTTCATCTTTTCTGTTTCCTTGTTATAAACACTTGTTACTAAAAATTGTAACACAATCCAGTGCCAAAGAAAACACTTATCATATCTGAAAAGACTGAAAAACCTCTATTTTCAACAGGAAAATAGAGGCTATCAGTTAATCTTTCAAGGCTGAAAATAAGCCGGCTAGAGCAATCGCTCCTGAGATCATGGCTGTGGAAAGGAGCAGCACATTGTCTGCCACTTCTAGCTTGTACTCAAAGACTTTTTCAGCTGGTTTGTCTTCTGCAAAAATTTCTACCTTCATGTTCTCCTCCTTTGTTTCTAGAACAAATCATCAAAGAGGCTCAACTGGTTATCCTCTGGCATATTGCCAAGAATGCCCATCTCATCCATCTTTTCAACTAGGGTAGACGAAACACCGCCGCGCTTCCGGAGCTCGGTCTTAGAGAGGAATTCTCCTTCTTCACGCGCCCGCACGATTTGCTTGGCAACGTTCTCTCCCAGACCATCCATAGCAACAAATGGCGGAATGAGGGTATCTCCATCGATCAAGAATTCTGTTGCCTGACTGCGATAGAGGTCTAGCTTGCCAAACTTGAAGCCGCGCTCCCACATCTCATTGACAATCTCAAGGGTGGTGTAGAGATCGATCTCTACGTTAGAAGCTTCGTTGTTCTTGCGTTTTTCAGCAATGTCCTTCATCCGCGCTTTCACGGCCTCAAGGCCGGCTCCCATGGTCTTGATGTCAAAGGCCTTGGCCCTAATCGAGAAGTAAGCACAGTAGTAATAAAGTGGATGATGCACCTTAAAGTAGGCCACACGAAGGGCCATCATAACATAGGCCGCCGCATGGGCTTTAGGGAACATGTACTTGATCTTCCCACAGGACTCGATGTACCATTCAGGGACATTGTTTTCCTTCATGGCTTGGATGTAACCGTTGCGCTCTTCTTCTGAGATGTTGAGCCACATCCCTTTCCGCACGCGCTCCATGATGGTAAAGGCCATCTTAGGCTTGAGTCCCGCGTGCATGAGGTAAACCATGATGTCGTCCCGACACCCGATAACGGTCGATAGATCGGCAATCCCCGCCTTGATCAAGTCTTGGGCATTTCCCAACCACACGTCGGTACCGTGAGACAGACCAGAAAGCTGAAGTAACTCTGCGAAGGTCGTCGGATGGGTCTCTTCGACCATGCCCCGAACAAAGTTGGTCCCAAACTCTGGAATCCCCAACATCCCTGTCGGTGTTCCGATCTGCTCGGCTGTCACCCCTAGCACTTCTGTCCCAGAAAAGAGGGCCATGACCCCTGGATCATCCATAGGGATATCATTTGGATCAATACCTGATAAGTCCTGGAGCTTGCGAATCATGGTCGGATCATCGTGTCCCAGGACATCAAGCTTGAGGACGTTCTCATCAATATCATGGAAGTTAAAGTGAGTGGTCTGCCATTCAGCTGTCACATCATCTGCTGGGTACTGAACAGGAGTGAAATCATAGACGTCCATATAGTTTGGAATAACGACGATTCCCCCTGGGTGCTGACCGGTCGTCCGCTTGACCCCAGCGGCACCTTGCGCCAGACGTTCCACCTCTGCATCCCGGTAATACTTGCCGTAGTCTCGCTCATAGCCTTTCACAAACCCATAGGCAGTCTTGGCCGCAACTGTACCTACTGTTCCTGCCCGGAAGGCGTATTCTTCCCCAAAGATATCACGGACATCCAAGTGGGCACTCGGCTGATCCTCCCCTGAGAAGTTCAAATCGATATCGGGTACCTTGTCCCCATCAAAACCAAGGAAGGTCTCAAAGGGAATGTCTTGGCCGTTTTTGCTGAGCTTGTGGCCACAGTTTGGACAATCCTTGTCCGGCATATCAAAACCAGATCCATAAGAACCATCTGTGATGAACTCACTGTACTGGCACTGGCTGCAAACATAGTGAGGCGAAAGCGGATTGACCTCAGTGATCCCGATCATGGTCGCGACAAAGCTAGATCCAACAGATCCACGCGATCCAACCAGGTAGCCCCGCTCATTAGAACGGTGCACCAGCATTTGCGATGCCAGATAAATCACGGCAAAACCATTCCCCAAGATAGAGGTCAATTCCTTTTCAATCCGCAAATCGACAATATCAGGAAGTGGATTACCATAGATCTCAAAGGCTCGCTTATAGGTCAATTCCGCAACCGTTTCTTCGGCCTTGTCGATAAATGGCGTATAGAGGTCACCCTTGACCACTTCGACCGGCTCAAAGGTCTCTGCGAGTGCATTGGTGTTTTCAATAACAATCTTGCGCGCCAAGTCTTCTCCCAAAAAGGCGAATTCATCCAGCATTTCATTGGTAGTTCTAAAATGCGCTTTTGGCAGAGGCGCTGGCTGGGCATCTTCTCCGTACCCAATGGTCCGGTTGATCATAGCCCCTTGACCGAGACTACGGACAATGATCTCCCGATAAATCTCATCTTCCGGCTCCAGATAGTGGACATTTCCTGTCGCAAGAACAGGCTTGCCGAGACGATCCCCCACTTCGATCAAGCTCTTGATAATGGTCTGGAGCTCGTCCATGTCCTTGACCTGCTCCTTGGCAATGAGGGGCGCATAGATAGCCGGTGGCATAACCTCGATAAAGTCGTAATACTTGGCCACTTCGACTGCTGCGTCAACTCCTTGAGAGACAACCGCATCAAAGACCTCTCCTTCAGAACAAGCCGATCCCAGGATCAAGCCCTCGCGGTGGGCGTCCAGCACGGTCTTGGGAATTCGTGGGACTCCTTCGAAATACTTGGTCCCAGAAAGTGAGACTAGTTTAAACATGTTCTTAAGGCCAGTCTGATTCTTGACATAGAGGGTCGCATGCTTGACTCGGGCCTTCTTATAAGAATTCTCATCGATCAAATCGATATTCAAATCCTTGAGATTAGTCACCCCGTGCTTTTCAGCAACATCTTTGATGAAGATAAAGAGCAGACGCCCCGTCGCTTCCGCATCGTAGTTGGCCATGTGGTGGTGTTCCAAACCTACCCCAAAGCGCTTGGTCAATGGCCCCAAGCCATGCCGTTTAAAATCTGGATAGAGGTTGCGGGCAAATTCCAGGGTATCGATGACTGGCTGGGTGATCTTAGGAAGACCATGACGCTCGTAGTTGACATTCATGAAGCCCACGTCAAAGGTGGCATTGTGGGCAACGAGAACCGTTCCCTCACAGAAGGCCTGAAATTCCTTCAAGACCTGTACCAAGGGCTTAGCCCCACGGACATGCTCGTTGGTGATCCCTGTCAATTGGGTCGTAAAGGCTGACAGAGGATGGCCCGGATCGATAAACTCATCAAACTCCTCAATGACATTGCCCTTGTACATCTTAGAAGCGGCGACCTGGATCAAGTCATTGTAAATGGCCGAAAGTCCCGTCGTTTCCACGTCAAAGACCACATAAGTCGCTTCATTGAGGTCCAGATCTACCTCGTTATAGGTGATGGGCACCTTGTCCTCTACGATATTGGCTTCCATCCCATAGATCAGCTGGATTCCAGCTTTCTTGGCTGCTTTAAAGCCATGCGGGAAACTCTGCACATTGCCATGGTCAGTGATAGCTACCGCTTTGTGGCCCCACTCAGCTGCCTTGGCGATCAGCTCTTCGACTTCTGGCAGGGCATCCATCGTCGACATATTGGTATGGGCATGGAATTCCACCCGGCGCTCGCCTTCTGGCATCAGGTCCTTGCGGGCATAATGCACGACTTCCTGGATGTCTTGGACATTCATGGTCAAGTCGCGCGTGAAATTATTCATTTCGATATTTCCCCGCACCCGTAGCCAGCTGTTCTTCTTGATCATGTCAAACTTCTGGGCTTCTTCCTCATTTTTAACCCATTTCTGAAGGGAAAAACTCGAGGTATAGTCGGTCATCTTAAAGCTGATCAAGACCCGACCGGTCCGCGTCACCTTGTGCTCCACGTCAAAGACCACACCCTCAAAGACAATCCGATTCTCTTCTGTTGTGATCTCGATCATCGGAGTGATCTCAGCCTTGTCTAGCTTAGGTTTAGCCGCAGCCTTCTTAGCCTTGAAATCAAAGGCTGGCTTTTCTTCAACCGCTGGTGGCGGAGCCATCTGGGCCAAGGATTCCATAGCCCGCAAGGTCTCTTCATTGGCTGCTTGGAAGATCTTTTCATTTTCCTGCTCAAAGCGCGCCACTTCCTGCTCTGTCAACTCCTCATCAGACTCCACCCGACAGGTGAAATGCGGAAAACCAAAGGCTTCCAACTGCTTGGCAAGGTTGGGCAAATGGTTCTTACGAAAATGCTCTGTATCAACCGAAGAAGGCCCAGAGATGATCAATTCCTGCCCTTCCGTGCGCACCTGCAAATCTTGATAAAGCCCCTTAAAGCCTTGACTGGCACAAGGGCCATCCTCAAAGACCTCACGATAGTAGGCCTGCAATAAATCATCAGAAAAGTCCTGATTGGCCACTTGGATGGTAAAGGTCGCCTGGTTTCCTGTCTTTGAAAATTCATCCTTCAAGCGCTGGCGCAATTCCTTAAACAAAGCAATCGGCAAGACTTCCGCAAAGGCAAAGCGGAACTCCCAAACCCGGCTGACCTTATGCACCACGACTTCTTGAATCTCCGCATGCAAAAAGGCACTGGAAGATCGCATCTCCAGCGGCATATCCAGCTGATCCATTAAAATTTCAAAGGTGTTGGACATTGTTTCTCCCTTGATCTTGATTCTTTTGCTCGCTTTTGAGTAGCCCACTTCTAAGCAAAAGCAGACCATTCAAAAACATTCGTAACCCTTATTTTATCACAATTTAAGGATTAATTCGAGGGAGAAGTGAAGACGAAAAAATCACCGATAGGACGGTGATTTCTTTTCATCTTTTATTTATTCAGTTAGGGCTGATCCATCATTTATACTTCATCCCCATGGTAATGGCCACAACTGCTAAAATAGGCAATAAAATTAACATCCAGATTCCAATCCACATCTGCCGTTTAAAAAGCCTGTCTAATCCACTATAGCGTTCAACGTATGATTCTTTTGGATAGGCTGGATTATACCAGACCGTCATGGTCGATCCCAGTGGAAAAGCATCTTGAAACAGATTCCCTTTGAGACTGTAGAATTGGTGTAGATGATTATCCTTTGCGCCATCAAATCAATGTCGCTAGCCACTTGATTCGTTTTCCAAGGAAGGGTTACCCGCACTACCCGATAATATTTCAGGCTATTTCGATAGGTCTGACCATCCACTATGTATTCGACAATTGGAGCCGCTACAATTTGTGCCCGCTTATAGCCAACTACCACTCCTTCGACGCTTTTTGACGAGAGGGTCTTAATCCTAGCTTCTCTTCTATAAAAATGTCCAAAAAAGAGTACTTCAAATAAAGGAAATCCAATAACAGCCACAGCAATGACTAGAAGTATTCTGATATCAGGCATACCCATCACCTACTTCATCATAATGTCTGTGATGCTCAGACTCATTTTCGTTTCATCTGATATCTTCTCTACGATCGAGCTTTGTTCACTCGTCAAAGGAAGCAACAAAAGAGTCGCTGATTGGGTCGGTAACTTAGGGTTGTTCGATAGACTATACTGGACTACTTGATCTCGATAAATCGAGTGGCCATCATAACTCCAGCTAATTTTAAAGGTTGCATCATGATCAATATTTGTTGTCGTTTTGTTGACAAACATAAATACTGCATATTCCTGTTGCTCTACAGTATAGGTGTTCCCTGTATAATACACAGTGATCTCCCCTTGATCACCAACTTCCGGATGCTCTTTAACTAACTTCTTCCCCAATTCCATCAAATCCGATGTTTTTCCTTCGAATTGAGGTGCAACTACAAATTTCAAGCCCTTTTCCTCCTTAGCAGACGAGGAGGCTTTTGAGGTTTGCTCCGTTTTGTTTGCAGTTACCTTCTTGGCCTCTTTTTTAGGCTGAGCACAAGCTGTTAAAACAAGCAAACTCGCCAGCAATACTAGCATCTTTTTCATGGATCATTTCCCTTCTTTTATAATTGAGTTGGATTAAAAAACAGTTTCTACTATCATACCGAAAATTAGTTTGAAGAGCAAGTTAGTTACTAGGTGGAGAAAGTTAGGGATGAAAAAGAGAGAACCATGGTTCTCTCTAGTGTACGATTTTCTATCAACCTATTTTAATCAATCATGCAATTCTTAAAGTTAATAGAATAACAACTACCCTATTTGATAAAAGTTAATTTTATCCGTAAATACTAATATTTCTATTTAAAGAAATCATCACTTTTTGTCAAATCAGAAGAGATACCGTCTTCACGTTTAGATTTTTTTATAGATGGTACAAAACCAAACTGTTCAGAAAGTTTCTTATCTTGTTTATCAAATTCTTCTGCTAATTTTACAAGGAATTCACTATAAAGCTGAACGACCCCTGATATAGAATTAGCATCCGTTTGAAATAAACTGAGGCAACGTTCCAGAGGTGCTTTAGATGTATCATTCACCGCTGATTGCCCTTGATTATCCGTCACTGCCATTGCTTCAACTGTTGTACTTGAACTACTTAGTAAAGTCGTATCAATATCAATACTCATTCTAACCTCCTTTAATTACTTGGATGTATTTTTTTCCATTCTTCAAAATCCGCATAACTCTTAATTTGTGTCTTTTCACCAGACTCAAGGTCTTTCGCATAGATCTCCATAATCTCTTGGCCTTTTGGCGCAAACCAATGGAGAGCAGTGTTAAACCATTCTTCTGTACTTACCTGGCCAGGTCTGGCAAATAATGCTTCTCCATTAGAAAGATTTTCAGCCACTTTTGGTAGTTCTAAAGCCAAATTTGTATTCTCCAAATTTTTAGCCTTCTGATAAGTATTATTTAGATTTAATTTCCCGATAAATATACCATAATCAGATCTTATTTTAGATGAAAAATCCAATTTATCATATTCTTTCCCAAACAACTCATAAACTATCTGGTAATCCGTACTTTTAGCAGATTCAACCCTCTCACTTTCCATATCATACCAGATTGTATTAGCTTTTAAATCAGTAGTATAGTATGTTAATTCTAGATAATCTTTTCCTTCATATGTGATGGCTGTTAAATCAATAATCTGATGATTTATCCCATCTTTGAGGAGAATAGGGAGTAGATCAAATGTCTTCTTTTTAAAATTTGATGTATTCAAATCATAGGTTGTAATGATAACGGACTCTCCTTTATCAATTTTTAGCTTATTTGCCTTAGCATCTACTCTATATTTATAACTGGCTGTCACAAAATAATTTTGGGTCATACCAACATCTCCAGTAATGTGATTTCTATCTAAACCAATTGACACATATTGTCTATCTGCACCAAAACTTTGAATTGATTTTACCTTGGGTGCTTTGTCTTCAATATAACTATACCCTAATTCCGGTTTAATGGTATAAGCGATTTTAAATCCTAATCTTAGTAATAAAAAAGTCATTGCTAAGACAGAAAT
This sequence comes from Streptococcus parasanguinis, assembly GCA_032572035.1. Classification (GTDB taxonomy): domain Bacteria; phylum Bacillota; class Bacilli; order Lactobacillales; family Streptococcaceae; genus Streptococcus; species Streptococcus parasanguinis_AB. The sequence continues at coordinate 3,865 of JAWGXY010000001.1, read as the reverse complement.
TACTATAACCAACCATTTTACAAGTTTTTTAAACATAAACACCCCTCAATCACTTACCGACTAGCTTATTATAGTATTCAGTATTATTCGCTAAGTATGACTCCCTCCAATTATGAACATCTGAGTTTGATTTATAATTCATTCCATAATCTTCTTTTGCTACCCGACTAATATTTTCAAGTCCCTCCCAAATATTTGGCTCTCCAACTTCTGATATGGTCTTATCACTTTTACCTGCCAAGAAGTCTCTAGTATCACTTGTCATATAAGCTTCTTTGGTAGAGTCCCCTTTGTCAGGATTTATACTAGATTGGATATCATCCCAAAAGTTAGATTGTTTATCATTTGTTGGAACAGATTTAATTTGTTGATCAAACGTCTCTAAAACTTCTTCCCCATATTCACGGAAAATATAACTTCTCAAACCATTTTCTTCCATATCGTGGCTCTGTAAAATTGCTTGCAAATCATAGGTCATGTCAACGCTTGAACCTCCCTTTGATTTTGTTGCATCATAAAATGATCCTCCTCCGTCAAAAAGAGTACGATCAAATTTTTTGCTATTTTTTACTTCTTCCTTCGATATTGAATAAAGAGATTCTACAAATTTAAATATTTTTTGAGTTCCTGCAACACCTTTCTTCAGAACTGGTTTAGCATCACTACCCATTACATTTTTAGCTGCAGACAAACCAGAACTAACATTATTAATGCCCGAGATATCAGAAGCTACCGATAAAACTCCGGAAAATTCAGGAGAAATAAGACTCGTACCACCAATGAATGCATTCTTAAAAAGTTCTTTTACAGCATCTTTTTTCTTTTCCTGAAGCGCCTTATATTCCTGATACGCCTCACTACCAGCAGATTCTAATCCTGATGTTGTATATTTACTTGTAATTTTCTCCCTTCCTTCTTCGACAAAACTATCATCAGTTGCCCCTTTCTTTTTATATATTACCTTATCCCAAGTATATGAACCATCAGAATTACTGGTCAAATTGAACATTCTGTTTACCATCATATTAGGACGACCATTCACCATTTTAGTGTAATGTCCAATTCCCAAAACTGCTGCAGAATCAAAAAGGCTGCTTAGATTCCCCATTCTTTCTAAAGTTGAATTTAATGGAATCAATTCGCCTGAATTCTTTAGAGCGTCCATTTCTTTCTTATATTTCTCATGATCCCCAGTAAATTCTGGCATTTTTTCAAGGGCTGAAGCAGATAAGGTCGCTGCAATCCTTGTCCCTGAAATAGAGAGCTTCTCTAAATATATCTTTGCTTTATCCTTTTCCTGTTCACTCAAGGTATCGAAAAAAGCCTTTAAATTTATAGGGATATTAACTGTTTCGCCTTCACTATTTTTCTCTGAAACGATATCAGCATCTGCATTTTCAAGTATTTTTTGATAAGTTTTATCCATCATCATCTGACTGACATGAGTAGAATCAACCGTACCTAATTTAGCCAAAAATGCTGCCTTATTTTCTTCCTCATTAAGGAGAACGTCAAGCATCTTCTCGTCACCTTTGTCTTGAATAGCATCTATATAATCCATATTCTCAGCAGTCAACTTTCCACTAGTTATCCAATTTAAAAATGTTCCTGGTGAAACCTGAGATAAGTACATAGCATTATTCAAGTAATTAGTGACATTTACCAAATCTACCTCTAATGTATCTAACTGATCTCTAAAAGAACGCATTTCTGTTATCAGATTATCATGCTTTGTTTGCCTAGCTTCTGCTAAAGTCTTTAATTTTTCACTAGCTTCAGATGAAATTTTGCCGTCCTCACTAGAAATTTCTACTGACTTAGGTTCCATCGCTAAAGCTGTTTTTGCACCAGTAATTTTGCCATCAATCTTTGTCTCTTTTGTCTCTATACTATTATAACGTTGAGTAGTTAACCAATTTTTTATGTTTTGTATTCCTCGATCACTTGTATAGATGATATCTCCTGAAAATCCTTCACCCTCTAAAGCACCTGTATATGTTGAGATACTCTTTGAAAGGACTGTTAATAAATTAGGGTAGATAGAAAACACATAGGCTGATAAATTATTAACCTTAACCACAAAAGCATCTAGAGCGCTACTTGATTGATTAGCTGTTCGCTGTTTAAAAGATTGATCAGCACTTGCAGTTGCCTCGACATAATATCCTGAAGCTCTTTCTGCACTTGAACCTATTGAATTCAAATTCGTTTTTGAATCCACCGTGACCATTACCATATATTCACCTCTTATTTTTTCTTATTAGCCTTTTCCCTAGCTCGAGCATCTGCGGCTGCATCTGCTGCACGAGAAATTTGTAATTCAAAACTCTTAAACATCTTTAAAAGATCCAAATCTCCTAAATTAGCAGTAATTTCATCTAACACTTTTTGTTTTTTATTTTTTAATGATTCACTAAAACCTTTGATAGTTTCCTGCTCATCTTCATACATTTGATCATATTTATCCCCTCTCACATGATCTGTATCATTATTATTGTAAGTTGATTTTACATGAGTTTCACAGCCATTAAGCTCCTTGAAAGCTTCTTTTAAAGCCTCTTCCTTTGACTCAATTTTTGCAATTTCAGCTTCTAATCGTATTGTATTTTGTGATTTTCCCATATTATTCTCTTTCTATAGTATCGGTACCATAATTTTTTCAACAATCCCATCCATCATCAAATAATTCTCTTGATTTTCTAACATAGCTTCCTTAAATGGCCGATTGGTTGGTGATACGACAACTTGATCAGCTATTCGAACAGCTATTAAAACCTGCTTAAATAATTTTACAGTTCGTGATGATTGGTCTTGTAGTTTACTTAAGTTATTCGGTCTTGTCATAATAACATTAACATAGCCTACAGATGGACCTTTATCAAAAAAGGCTTGCAATAATTCAATCTGTGAAATATTTAAGTTAGAGATGATTTCATCATAATTTGGCCATAAAATAATGTGTGTTAATTCTGTTTTTCTTTCTTTAATGCGTTGCTCCATTTGTCTTGTGAGAGCTTCTATCATTTCACCATATTTCTCAACACTATTATATAAAGGAATATCGTTAGGTATATCTAAAATTGAAAACTCTGAGATAACTACAGCTAGTTTATAATCAGTTTCACTTATTCGATTTATTAAATACTGCATCATCTGTTTTAGTTCTGTTTCCTTATCATAAAGATAGAGGAGACTTCCATTACGTGGATTCCAAGATTTTGAGAGAACTGTATCTTTATCTAGACCTAAGGGAATCAGTCCCTCAGATAAATCAGTTTTAACACTTTCATAGTTCATCATGAAGTCTGCTTCTGTCAACTCATCTGGCACCATTGGGATACCTGCTGGGGTGTGGCCTGTCCACATCTCTTTGAGACTTTGGACTTGGCCGCGGAGGTTGTTGATGATTTGGATATCATTGTCCCCTGCGACTGGTAGGGCGAACTGGACGACATCGACTTCGTCACGCTTCATGAGTGCCCGTCCCTTGATGTCTTCCATCGTAGCTGCTAGTGGGGTTGCTCCTACGATGCCGCGGACTTCAGAGATATCATTTTGTGGCAAGGTCAGCTGGTGCTTGAAGTTTGAATAGAGCTGAGCTCGTAGGTTGTTCTGACGGCTAGCTGTGATGATCAAGTGCACACCAATGCTGAGACCTTCACGAGAGATCCGCATGAAGAGCTTGAAGAGGTCTGTCTCATAAGGCTCATCCTTCATCGACTCATAGCTATCCATCAAGATGACCATGGTTGGCTCTTGCTTACCGGTCACTTCACGGTAGAGGGCGATAGTGCCGACCCCATGCTCGGAAAGGAGCTCCTTGCGACGATCCAACTCGCGGTTGATGATCCGAATGAACTTCTGG